>CAZUYM010000115.1:0-4398 GCA_964624805.1 uncultured Planctomycetia bacterium | reverse complement strand
TCGCGCTGGTCACAGCTATATCCTTATCCCCGCACGGATGCATATGGCAAAATGGCGTTATGTCATTGTTTATATTGACCGCTATGCCGTGGTACGTTACCCACCTCTTCACGGCTATTCCGGTAAACGCTATTTTTTTTCCGGCCACCCACACTCCGCGTTTTCCATCGTCTCTGGACGCGGGGACTTTAAGCTCCGTCAAGGATCGGCACACCAGCCGCTCCAGAAGATCAATGTACCCGGATATCCTTTCCTTCCTGGCTCTAAGATCTACGATAGGATAAATAACAAGCTGGCCCGGAACATGACAAGTCACATCTCCGCCCCTCGACGCCCTGATAACCGGTATTCCGTTGCCTGCAAAATACTCGCGGTTAAAAACACTTCTCTCATCCGCAAGGCGCCCCAGGGTCACCACAGGAAAATGCTCAAGGATCAGAATGGTATCACCGATCTCCCCCAGCATCCTTTTACGCAAAAGATCTTCCTGCCTCTTCAGGCCCTCCGTGTATTCCAGAACCCCCAGATCACATATATTCAAGCAGGAGTTGACCATACCGGTTTACATCACCTCTTCGAATCCGCCAAATTCCTTGAAATAGTCTACCACGCCGCCCTTTTCCAGGAATTGGCGCATTATCCTGGGAATAGGTTTGATCTCGATATTAACGCCCTTTGAGATGTTCCTGAGCATGTTCTTCTCCAGGTCTAGTTCAAGCTCGTCCATATCGTCTATATAGTTCGTTTCGCATTCCACCAGGCAGAGCCCTACATTAAAAGCGTTTCTGTAGAATATTCTCGCGTAACTTTTAGCGATCACCGCTCTCAGCCCGCTGGCCCTTAACGCGACCGGCGCCTGCTCCCTGGATGACCCGCAGCCGAAGTTCTCTCCGGCAACAAGAAAATCACCATCTTTTACTCTTTCGCTGAAATTATCTTCGATATCTTCGAATATATGTCTCGACAGCTCTTTGGGATCCTGTATCTTAAACTTGTATCTTCCGGATATGATGTAGTCCGTGTTTATATCGTTCTGCATTTTTAATCTGTGAGCGTATTTCGCCATTTTTTTTTCTCCTGTTTTTTCTCTGTTTCTATGAACTACGAACAAAGAACAACGAACTCTACAGCCGTCTCTTATGTTCTCTCGGATCCGCTATTTTTCCTTCAAGAGCGGTAGCCGCGGCAGCGGCCGGACTTCCAAGATATATATCACCTTTGGGGTTGCCCATGCGTCCCTTGAAGTTCCTGTTAGCCGTCGAGAACGCTTTTTCCCCGTCGGCAAGAACTCCCTGATGTGTTCCCACGCAAGGTCCGCACCCGGGATTGTTTACGATAGCTCCCGCCTCTATGAAGGTCTCGATATATCCCTTTTTAAGAGCGTCAACGTATATCTTTCTGGATGCCGGCGTCACTATGACCTTAATGCCTTGCGCCACTTTTCTCCCTTTAAGTATCTTCGCGGCTATCTCAAGGTCCTCAAGCCTGCCGTTAGTGCACGTGCCTATGGATACTTCGTCTATCGGAGTGCCTTCCACCTCTTCGATATCGCATACATTATCTACCGTATGCGGGCGTGCGACCTGCGGCGAAAGGTCTGAGACATCGTAATCTAATTCCTGTATGTAACGGGCATCCTCATCGGCTTCCACAGACCTCGGCTCGCGCAGCGAATGTTTTCTCGCCCAATCAAGCGTCTTTTTGTCCGCTCTCATCAGCCCGCACTTGGCACCCATTTCTACCGCCATATTGGAAATAGTAAGCCTTGAATCGACACTAAGGCCGTCTATAGTCTCGCCGTAGAATTCCACCGACTGATACGTAGCTCCGTCAGCTCCGGTATCTCCGATAATATGAAGTATAAGATCTTTTGAATAAACACCTTTGGGAAGATCTCCGTCAATCGTGATCTTTATGGTCTCCGGCACGCGAAACCAGTTCTTCCCGCTCGCCAAAGCTATCGCCAGATCCGTGGACCCCACTCCGGTAGAAAGTATGTTAAGCGCCCCATACGTGCACGTGTGCGAATCCGCACCGAGTACCAGGTCCCCGCATGTAATGTAACCGGATTCCGGAACGAGCTGGTGACATACACCACACCCGACGTCAAACACTTTCACCCCGTGTTCCTTGCCGAAAAACCTGATCTTATCATGGATGGCGGAAACCCCCATATTAGGACTGGGGGACGAATGGTCGATCACCATACAGAACCTGTCCCTGGCGTGAACATGTTCCAGGCCAAGTTTCCGAAAACTATCTATTATCATCCCGCTTGTGCCGTCCTGCCCAAAACAAAAATCAACATTAGCGATGACTATGTCTCCGGCCCTCGCCCTTTTGGCGGAATGTTCGGATAATATTTTTTCAGCTATAGTTTGTCTCATTTTTACGCCTCTCCTTTTATATGTATCCCCTTAAAGTTCACTCACCCATTGTTTTATGCGCAGAACGCCTTCTTCTATCGTTTTGAGATCCGTAGCAAAACTTATCCGGACGAACCGGTCATCTCCGAATGGTCCTCCCGGAATAACGGCGACCTTTTTTTCCTCGAGCAGTCTCTTTGCAAAAGTCATAGAATCCAGGCCGTAGTCGGAAATATCGCAAAAAAGATAAAAAGCACCTTCCGGGGCAAGCGGCCGTATGGTGCTGCCGTCAGTTATGCAGTCAACGAGAAAATCCCGACGTTTCTGGAACATATCGCTGTTATCTTTGATGTCTTTTTCCAGATCAGACGTAAGGGCGCTCTCTGCTGCCACCTGACTTATGGAACACGGGTTAGACGTGGACTGACTCTGAAGAGTCGATACCAGCGCGGCTATCTTTTTATCCCCGGCCATATAACCTATCCTCCATCCGGTCATAGAATGGCTCTTGGAGACGCCGTTGATTATAACTGTGAGAGCTTTTGCCTCATCCGATGCAGCTGCTATGGAAAAATGTTCCCTTCCGTCAAACAGTATTTTCTCGTATATCTCGTCACTTATTATCGTGATCCCCGCTTCGACACATACTTCGGCTATAGTTCTGAGCTCGTTTTCGGAGTAAACGACGCCGGCCGGATTGGAAGGGCTATTAATTATTATTGCTCTGGTTTTATCTGTAAGAGCCGATTTTATCTCCTTCGCTGACAACTTGAACCCGCTTTCGAGAGTGGTCGTAAGTATCTTCGGCACCGCCCCGGCAAGCTTGACCATCTCAGGATAGCTTACCCAGTAAGGTGATACCACAAGCACCTCATCACCAGGATTACATATCGCCAAAAGGACATTGTATATCGAATGCTTAGCTCCACAGGATATCACCACATTTTCCGGGGTATAATCAAGTCCATTATCCCTTTTGAGCTTGGCGCAAACGGCTTCCTTAAGAGATTTGGTGCCAGTTGCGGGTGTGTATTTGGTAAAACCGTCATTTATTGCCTTTATAGCGGCCTCCTTGACAATGTCAGGCGTATCGAAATCCGGTTCGCCCGCTGCCAGTATAATAACGTCTTCCCCCGCGGCACGCATAGCCTTGGCATTGGAAGTTATAGCCAGGGTAGCCGAAGGTTCAACAGAAAGTATCCTCTCGGAAAGCTTCATTTCACACTCCTTATAATAGTATTATTCAAAATATTGTATAAGATAGACAAAATAACATAATATTACTAAGAATACAAGTGGTAAAAGTGGCTGAAAAATGGCTGTATTTACATAAGTGTCTATGGATAAAAGAGAAGTGAAAATGGGATATATTTCAGGAGGGTCCTCGGTCCTCCGTCAACCGACCACGGTCCTCAGTTTATGGTCAACGGCATACCTGCTGTGGTCCGTCGACTGTCGTCAGTGGACTACCGTGGCGATCATGGTTATTCCTCCCCACGCCACATCCCTCTTCCCTCACTCTGGGCCTCTTTCTGCGCTGAGAGAAATTGATCATAATATTTCACATTAGGCGGAAAGGTGTAGACCTTAGCAAGGCCTTCGGTAACCAGGGCCAGATTGACCATAACATCCTCGACATATACATACGCAAGCAATCGGCCATATTTGTCTCTTTTGGTGACGTCAAACTCAAGTATGACTTTTTTCCCCTCCACAAGATTCCTGTTAAACTCTTTCGCCTCTTTTCCCCAGGGTTCAGAAACCGGTATCCAGCCCCCGGCAGTGCGTTTCATCGTCTCCGGTGTATCGATCCCAATATACCGGACCCTTTCCCCGCCGGCTAGCTCTATGGTATCTCCATCAACGATTTTGCGGACGCGGTACTCTTTGGCACCGGTTTCGGTGCATCCGCTTATCAAAAACGCCGACAGAAGTAAAAAGTAAAAAGGATAAAGGAAAAAGGATAGGTGTTTCCTGAATATCAAACTCGATACCCGGTACTGATGACTATGTTCGTATTTCGTATGTCGTA
>CAZUYM010000114.1:0-4408 GCA_964624805.1 uncultured Planctomycetia bacterium | reverse complement strand
TGCGCTCTTTTTGACGGCTCCACTATATCTCTTTCAGCATTGACCCCGGCGATACCTCCCTGGAAGCTGTCAAAGAAACTTACCCTGTATCCGGTCGGAACCGTATCCGGCTCAAAAAAAGGTATCCATATAAGGTCAATATTGAACCACTCCGGATACAGCATCAACCGGACGGCATCGTTCGGTTTTTTCAGATATTCGTCGTCCCTTCCTATAAAGAACGAAACAAAATCTTTTGGAAAAAGATCGTTCAGGAACAGATAGTCTCCCGTTCCCCAGGTAAGTATCTGCCTGCCCGCCTTGATATCCATGATATCTGTGGGCGTGAGCGACGCGTTCAGCTCCCTGAGTTCCGTAAGCACCTTACCAGCCGAATACATATCGAGGACAAAATCACATTTGGCCCTCAATGAGGTCTGCCATTGGGCCAGTATATTGTCTCCGGAAAAATAATAGTCCGTTTTAAGCTGGACCCTGCCTTCAGCCATATTATACTGCCTGTGCCTGACATCATCTGAGCCGAACCTGGGCGCGAAAGCTTCTTCGAGAAACCCGTGTATCTTTGGCAGCTTCCCCGAAGACGCGTACCCCGTTCCCGCGGCCAGGAATAACAGCAGCGACAGGATAAACGCTATTTTGATCGTCTTCATCCTTTTCATATTTATTGTCCGATAAACTCCCTGGGCGGACGCCTCAGGAACCTTTCCGTAAACACATTATCCTCAAGACCCACATCATACTTCACATCCGAAAACTCGGACACCGTATGGCCGTTAGCGTTCAGGTCTGTCGCTTTCATCTTCGTTATAGTGGGATGCCCCCCTATATCCTTTATTTCCAAAGCTTCTATGGTTTTATACATTTTCCCGTTATTGTCGTACATCTCCGCTTTTTTCGGCAGAAAGTTCTCTTTATCTATCCAGGTCACAAAATAAGAGAATTCCACGGAGCCGGGATCTTTCGGGACACTTTTTACTTTGTAGTACACTTCTCCGTCCTCGAGAAGCGTATGGTCGTCTTCCTCAGGACCCCTTCCCGATATCTCCTCATAAGCAAAATGGGAACCCACAAAACTCGCCCTCTTATCGCTCGCGGCAACCCTCCTTATCAGATCCATCGCGGGAAGGTACAGCCACCTGTCGTCATCTTTGCCGGGATGCTTCCATACCAGATACGTCATGCCTTTAACATCGTGCGGCTTGTCGAAATAAACATAGTACTTCTGCTCCACATCATCCGGCCCGTCGATCCTCAATATGGTCATATTTCTCTCCCTGGTACGGCCCAGGGAATCCGTTATGACCATATGAACATCGGCTTTTCCGTCAGAGGCCTGATAGTAAGCCGCGCGGTTGGATCCGTTTATTATTTCCTCTACGGTCAAAGCGTGGACCGTGACACACAACGTGACCATAAACAACACTGCGACCGTGCCCCTCAAATTTTTATTCATTTTATGCCTCCTGTTTCGTTCTGTATGCAGATCTTGTTCCTTGATACTATATTGCAAATACCCGCCATCACTACTATGACTCCTATGCAGACAAAGGTCGTCACAGACCAGGACGCGAGAGAATACCCTCCCAACACGTAGGCTATAGCAGCGGCAACCAGCAAAGAGAAAAGCATGCAATATGAGCACTTACACGCGGGACTTTTTCTTTCATCAAATATGACTGCCGGAAAAGCCGATATGATCGCCGGTAAAATAAGCAGCGTCGCCACGCTCGAAGCGAGCATTATAAGGAACATAAATACTCCGACCGTCTTGTACGGCATCAAAGGTGCCGCGAGAAGCGGCAGGAACCCTATTGAGATTATTAACGCGTTCCTGAGTATGGCTCGTCCAGGCTCCCGGAACATCTCGCGGGACGTATCTTCCCAGTTGCCCTTTACCGCGTATATCTCGCGCGCTCTTTGCAGGAAATGTATCGCGAAATCCACGGACAGGCCGAGCGTCAGCGCCGAAAGCACGGCAACGGGCATATCATAGTTCTTTCCGATGAACCCCAGCAGGCTGTATATAAAGACTATGGTAACCGTAAGAGGTATCATGGACACCAGCCCCCTGACAGGGGACCTAAAAAGAAACACCATCATAAAAAGGACTATAATAAAGCTTCCGAGAAAATTCCTGAGCATCCCCGCCACCATACGGTTCTGCCAGACGACATTTATGTATGTAAGCCCCGCCCAGTTGCTCTCAAGCTCGAACGGCGGCGGATTTTTTGAAAGATACTCTCCCACCTCCTTCTCAACTCTGGTCATATCCAGATTATCTCCGGAGGTAAGCTGGAACCATATGTTAAGCTTGTCATAATCGGGAGTAGTAAAATGCCACAGGTCGTCCGGCTTGTGCGAGTTCTGGTATGAAATAAGACACTGCGCTACAGCCGGCTTTGACGGCGGAATAACATTATTCTTTTTATCCCCGCCAAGGAGTTCATAGTATATTTTTTTTGACACATCAGCCAACGATGTAGTCTTCCCCACGCTTCCCTGACCTGCAATATATTCCTGCATCTTTTCCACATATCTCAGCATAACCGGCTCTTTGAAGACTTCACCTTTTTTGTCCCGGGCTTCCAGGACAAGATACGCCGTATAGGTCCCGCCAAAATGGTCGTTAAGCACCTCGTCCGCGACCCTTATCTCATGTCCGGGGGTAAACCACTTCACCGGGTTATCATTTATAACTATCTTCGTTATCCCGTACGAAGAAATACCCACGACCAGGACGGTACCGATAAGTATCCATTTCCATTTTGTAAAAGCCAATCTCCCCGTAGCGGCAAGAAACCTGTTCATCAGTGACGTTTCCGAAGCGTCCTCGGAGACGCCGAACCCTTCCAGCCATTCTTTCTTCATAAGAGAAATGCATGCCGGAATGAATGTCATCGTAAGCACCCACGCGATCATAACACCCATAGCTACAAATACGCCAAAAACCTGCACGGGAGGTATGCGGGCAAATGCCAGCGAAAAGAACCCCGCGGTGGTCGTTAGCGAAGTGAACAGCATCGGCATAAAAAGATCGTCTACGGTCTCCAGAATAGCTTTTTTTCTATCGCCTATTTTCTGGAATTTTTCAAAGAATTCGCTAAGAATATGAACCGAATCCAGAACAGCTATCGGCATGAGGAATATCGGTATCATGGAGCTCATTATATGCACGGTAAATCCGAACCCTATCAGAGTGCCCATGGTAATAAGGACAGTGATACCGGCAAGCAAAAGCGGCGCCAGGACAAGCCTGACATTCTTAAAAAATGCCCACATAAGAAAAAATATCACAAGCATCGCCAGGGGCGCCGATATGGCCATCTGCTTAAACATTTCAAACCCGAAAGTATCTTCAGCTATGGGCAGCCCCGTTATATAGTATTTTTCCTCACCTTTATTTTCCTTTATTATCTCTCGTATTTCGCGGGATATTCTGTAACTCTTATTCTTGGCCTCTATCGGCACATAGACGCACACGGCTTTCCCGTCTTCGGAAACTATAGTGCCGTAGAACATCGGGTTTTCCATCGCTCTGGTCCTTACACTCTTCGCGGTTTCTTCGGTGTATGGCGGCGCCCCCATAAGCCACTTAAACCGAACGGCACCCATACCCGCCTGTTCTATATCATCTTTTGTAGAAGGCGCTATGAGCTCGTAAGCTATAACTCCATCTATCGTCTTTATTTTCTCCGTTATCTTGTATACCTTTTCTAAAGTCTCCGGGTTAAACACCCCTTCGGGGGAGTCCTCATTAACGACTCCAAGCACTATGAAATCATGCAGGGCGAACTCTTTTTTGACGTCATGATGAAAAACCCGGGCAAACTCCTCCTCCGGGAGCATGTTCTCGGGATCTGTGTCCACCTTCATCCGGGGGAACTGCACCACGGCGGCTATAAGCATTACAGCTACTACAGCCATAATGACACCGGGCCTTGCTACAGAAAAGCCTATGATCTTTTTAAACATGTTCTCTACTCCTTATTGCAGCAACCTTTTATGCAGGATAATATTTTCAGGACCTCTTTCTTCTTTATATAGTAGTACACTTCATTGCCTTTTCGTTCCCTGCCCAAGAGACCCTTCGCCGCCATAGCGTTCAGGTGCTGTGAGGTGACCGATTGTTTGGCGCCGGCGGCAAGCTGTACATCGCCCGCTTTCATGGCCCCCTCCTCCAGGAGGGCGATTATGCTGAGTCTGACAGGGTGAGCTATCACCTTCAACATGCCTGCTGCCTGATCAAAAGGGTACCCCACTCTATCTGCGACTCTTCTCTTCTTCATGTATATTAGTTTATCGTAATATTCTAATATTGTCAAGCAGAAAAAATGGTTTTATTGGTTTTAGGGAATTTATGATCACGCCGTCTTCAAATAGAATACCATCCGCACCTGCGCCACGGGCA
>CAZUYM010000113.1:0-4464 GCA_964624805.1 uncultured Planctomycetia bacterium | reverse complement strand
AGATGCGGTTTTGTTCTTTGAAATTTTGCCTTTGCCATCTCTTACCTCCTTGAAACATGAGATTTTTTCTCACCAAACTTTTCTAACTCTTTATTTTTTCGTTTCTTTGAACGGGCTGCTTATCTCTAGCCGCAGTTCCGTCTTATATTCCTGGAGCCCTCGGCCAGAATCGAACTGGCGACCCCATCCTTACCATGGATGTGCTCTACCGGCTGAGCTACAAGGGCATCCGTGCCCTAAAACTTTTATTCTATATATTATATGTACACACTAAACTCCACCTATAGCTTGACTTATGTCAGCGTAAGGTGGAGTTTTATACTACTTTGTTCTCTAAACAACGAGATGTCGGAATGTTAATTCTACCAAAAAAGTTCTTTATGTCAAGGTATATATGTAACTTTTTTTCACGATTCCTAACATATGGTTTTTTCTATGAAAAAACATGATGGCGTTTATTACGCGGCTTGTAATAGAAGCTGGATTCCGTCGTGCAGATCCTGAAGCGTCTCGACTACCATACGGGCAATTGGCGGCAGGTATAATGAGATGGCAAGATTCATTCTTACCGTGGGAGAGTTATCGATCATATCATCCAGATCGCTTATAGTAAGGTCTACGTCTTCCCTGAATAGCTTGTATATACCCTGCATACTTTTAAGGAGAGTCTCCTGCAAGTCCGGAAGTTCCTTATCGCCCTTATCTTTTTCCAGAGAATCGCGCCTTTTAGCCAAAACCATCGATGCCTTGGCAAGCCCGACAGCAAGCGCCCCCTCAAAGTTCCTGAGAGCGGCCTGCATCCCATCTTCCATTGCAGCCCCCTCGAGAGTAACAGGATATTGATTCACGCCTATAGTGATACCGTTGTCCCTGGCCCACCCCAGAAGTTCTTTTGATGCTATAGGGATCTCAATGGGCAGATCCTCCCCTGGAGCCACCGAGGTCCGTTCAGTCTTCACCCTGCCCAAAACAAGCTCATCAAGATCCCCCTTAACTCCGAAAAACATGGCCTTTCTGTATATCTCTGACATTAAAGTCTGATGCGCCTTTTCGACCCTTGGGGCATTATTTATCTGCGCTCTCAATACCTCCGGTAATTCAAGCCCTTTTGCCCATACAGGCTCTCCTTCCAAGACGAAATTTACATTCCGCATATCTCTGCAGACAAGTATCAGAGATGCCCAGACTTCCATATTTTTCTGCATATCCTCAGCAGGAATAAGCGACAGGTCTATTACCACATCTACCGGCGTCGCCTGTCCAATAGTATCCATCTTTTCAAAAAACGCCTTTGTGTACCGAAACAGCCTTTGACTGTACCGATCATTCTCTTTCAGAACTTCACCGTACCCCTTGAGTTCATTGTCTGATATCTGGACTATGCTCACATCGTATGAGCTTATAAGCTTTTCCGATTCCAGACGCCAGGATCTCTCCGCGTCCGCGGGCAGGTCTTTTCTTTTCTCCAAATAACTGTCGTAAAAATTATAGACTTTCCCTTCAAGAGCTGACAAGATACGCACCCGGCATATCCCTTCCTTATATTCCTTTGACCCAACGATCATCTCGAACATCCTGTCCATAAGAAGAGTGCCGTACCCGCTTTCCTGATGCTCCGGAGACGCTGCTAGGGTCTTAAGCTCCCACCGCGTCTCCGCACCGTTCAGCTTTATGTGACAAAATCCTGCAGCCGTACCTTCGCCGTTCACCGCTATAAAGAAACTGTCCTTTTCCAGAGCTTTTCTGTAACTCAGCATACTATCCCACAATGGCTCGCTCTCCACTTCTGCCCTTTCTTTGCCGGAGAAAGCCGCGGCATGTATTTCCGCAAGCGTCCGGGCCAGACCGACCAGGACGTCCTCGGCGTCACTTACCTTCCCCATATTCATTAACTCAGAGGCACTATACACACCGTCTCCCGCTCTCCTCAAAAGCCTTTCCGTTTTCTGTATAACGGATGTAGGCACCTCCAGAAGCAGCATTTTTTTCTCAAATCCCTCGAGTTTATCCAAAAAAAGGACCTCTCCCGAGAGAGCTTTTCTTATCACTCCGGCCTGTTCAGTCAAGCCCGTCTTCCTTATATACTCTATCAGGTCATCAGCATTCGTCCTGGGCATCCGCGCGTATCTCGCAAGGTCTTCGGAAGACAGGACATCACTCTGAGATACTGAAACTTCTCCATCACCCTGCCGCGCGGGTGTCCCGCCGCCTCTCGGAGCATCTCCGTCATCCGGAGAGTCTCCCTCCCAGTCTCCGACATCATCATCCTTCCAAAAACCCTCGTTATCCTCGTCATACTCCGGTTCCTGCCGCGGCGGATCTCTCCGCACGCCATCTTCTATGGTAGCATCCCATCCGACGACCGTCCCGTTCCTGGACGCCCTGTCGGTCACCTGGAACATCGGGTGTCCCGCCCCGTCCAAGGCGACCATTACGGAAAAGTGCCTCCTTGAAAGAGCGTCATTATCCCCGTCTACATGATCACTGGTCCTTGTTCTCCCGATATAATATTCCCTCCCTATCGGGAAAGTTGTTTCAGGCAATACTGTTTTTGCACTTCCCCTATCAAGTGTCTGCAGACAGACCCCATCTCCCTCCAGCTTAAATAGATATGTTCTGATGCCTGCATCCACCAGGATATTACCTGAAAAATGCTGCGGGCCCGTTCTTTGGCCTTTCAGCCGGACCATTCTCATACTCGAAGACCGGTCGCCGAAAATGAACGCGGCGATCCTGTCCAGCCATCTCATATAAATAGGCATCTTCTCGGGTTCCTTCACGGGCATGCTCTTATCCCAGGCAACGTCACGGGCAGGTGACATATCATAGAACATTGTCCGCTCAAAAGCGTGTTCCATGGTCATGTCAGCTTCTTCCTCTTCCAGTGGCTCCGCGCGGCAGTTCGGCTCAAACAACTTCATAGCGACATCAAGCCTGTGATACGCACCGCCGCTGTCGCGGTACTCTGCCCAGCCATGATTCATCGCGCGCCTATAAAATACCGTCCCGTGGAGATATCCCCCTTTGATAAGGCGTTCCAATACAGCCGTTACTATTATGCCATGATGCCGGCAAACACCGCGCCCCGGAGCGATAGCAGCGTCACCGATCAACACCCACCTTCCCTTGTATTTCTCCTTCAGCTCCCCCTCCACATAACCAAGATCATATTCCACCATGCTCTCGACAGTGTCATAAACTATACGTACAAGGCGCCCCTTGACCTCTCCCGGAAGCTGTAGCTCATGCCTCCCCCCCCTTACCCGTGTCCACAATACCCTGCCCAGAGCCGCCGTGCCTGCCTCCCTCCAAAGCCTCAGATAGAACCTTAGCATAAAACTTCTGTAAAAGTTCCGCAAGACCCGGTCTTCCGAAAAATCGACTATTATCTTTTCCCTCTTCTCTGCCCCGCTGCGTCCGGTGCTCTTGCCCCCGCTTATCGCGTGTCCGTAACGTCCCATTTCCTGCCCTATCTGATGTCTCTGGTCCCCCGTCTCCGCCAGGCGTGTCATATGATCTTCCGATCTCTTCTTTCTTATCTCCTTTACATACCGGTAAAGGTCGCCGCCGGTCAATGGTCCGACTATTATCTCGGTCCCTATGTAAAACAGATTTGTTAATGCCGGTAATCCGAAAAAAGCTAACAGGATCCCCAATTGAGCATCAAGGGAAAGCTCTGAAGATAACAGCAGGCCGTTAAACAAAAAGAAAGCGGACACATAACAGGCCACACCCACGATATTCCCGACCATCCCGCCCCAGCCAAGTGCCGCTCCGTGCGCGCCTCTGGTTCTTCCGGCGTAAAAGATATCTCGCAGGAACACACCCCTCATCTTCGCTCGAAGCACCTGGCTGAAAGAATCGTGACTTCTGATAGTATTCTTAAGTTTTTCATCTCTTCCGTATTCCGTCCTGCCCTTATTGTTTTTATCTATCTCCCTTGCTATCGATTCCACCGCCGCTTCTCTGTAGGCTCTTTTCATTATTTCCCGGCTCTTCCTGTTGAAAGAACTGAGAATGACATGACCCATTTCATGCGCGAAAGTTGCGAGAGTTAAAAGCCCCCATATCCTGGATGGCCGGTTCAGAAGACGGGAATATTTTCCATTAAAAAAATTTACGGCCGTCGCATTGGCATGATCTTCTTCGGCGCTGCTGCGTTTGCCGTGATGTGTGCCCGTAAACGTGTCTCTGGCCTCAAGATAATCAACATCGCTGTACAATGTCCTGTCCCAGGCCAACCCCTTTGGCAATAAATAGCTGGTTACCCTGCCCCGATTCTGCAGAAGGAACACGCCCTCGGGCGACAACCTTTCGGAGAGTTTGTTAAGCAGCGTTCTTAGCTCATCAACATTGATCACTACCGCCGGGTACGCGCTCACTCCATCTATCGGATCGGGAGCGTTAAATAGTATAAGGTCATATTTTCCCTGAAGATCCTTGAACTCCTGTCCTTTTTCGACA
>CAZUYM010000112.1:0-4479 GCA_964624805.1 uncultured Planctomycetia bacterium | reverse complement strand
TCTATTATTGTTCCCTAAGAAGCTTATTGTAGTAGATGAGGCTTTTTTCGGAGATGGTCTTCCAGCTGAACTCCTGCTGAGCCAGAGCTGCCCCGTTCCTGGATATTTTTTCCCGGAAGCTCTCGTTGCGGTCAAGGACCCGGAAGGCCCATGCGAGATCTTTTTTATTGGAAGGGTTTACCACAAGGCAGTTGACCTTGTTCTTCAGGTATTTTCTGATACCGGCGCGAAAGCCCACGATAAGAGGCGTCCCGCAGGCCATGGCTTCGGCTCCGGTCATGCCGAAAGGCTCGAATTTTGACGGCAGGACAAAAAATTTGGCTTTTCTGTAATAAGAAGGCATAAAACGGTCTTTTATATGACGGGTGAAGAATACCCTGTTTTCAAGTTTGTTAGTTTGTATTATGCGCCACAGCTCTTTCTTCAGGTTTTTCTCCTTGGGGATAGGGTTTGTCGACCCGCCGCCTATTACCAGAAAAAGGTCTTTCCTCTTGCGCACGGTCTCGGCAAATCCCCTTAAAAGATAATCGAGCCCCTTGTTGGTGTCGAAACGTCCGACCCAGAATATGTAGTTTTGCGGGACGTCGATCAGCCGTTCTTTTTCACCTTTTTTTAACGGCCTGAAAATATCGGTATTTACCCCCGCCGGGATTATGATGTTGTTCTTGCCTGAATAATCGTAAAATTTCTTCGAATGGCGGACCATGTCCGAGCTGGTCATAACCAGAGAGCGGGCGTTAACGTATATCTTTTTCTCTATGCGGATGCGTTCCCTGAAATTGTACATCTTTTCCATCGCCCGGGCGTTTCCTCCCATATGCTCTCTTTTCCAGGCACCAAGGGAATGGAAAGTGTGCACAAAGAAATAATCCAGTTTTTCAGTGAGTTTCATGGCGGCGTACCCGGCATCCCAGTAGTGAGAGTGATAAACCTGGTATTCCAGCTTCTCTTTTTTTATGAACTTTTCCATGTTCCGCACGAAGGTGTCCAGATAGGGGAGAAGCTTTTCCTTTTCTACGAACTTTTTTCCGCCGCAGGGGATGCGTATTATCCGTACTCCCCGGGCGACATGTTCTATGGATTTCCTGTTCTGGAACTTCCGGGTATAGATATCGACCTTTATCCCTTTTTTGGCAAGAGCTTTAGAGAGCTCAAGCACGTATGTTACCTGCCCGCCGGTATCAGTCTTACCCAATAAGGGTTTGGGGTCCACGTAGCCGTGTATTGTCAGCATGCAGATCCTTTTGATGTTTCTTTTAGTCTTATCATTCTGCAGCACGCCTCGATAATCCTTATCCACTATGATGTCGGCGGTCTTTTTGTGCTCGGATATTATCCTGTGTTCTATGGCCAGTATTTTTTTTGTGAAAGCGTCTATCTTGTCGCGTTTTCGTGCCTGCCTTGCTCTCATGGTGTCCTTATGAGTTCGCGAGAGGAATATTTTCTTATCGACTCTTTTGAGAAGGGTAGTGTAAGTGCCGTCTACCAGAAGTACCCTGGCGTCTTTACAGCCCAGCGTTTCTTTAGAGATCGTATTCTCTTTGTAGTAAACCAGGGGTTTGGCTATTTTTTTGGTCTGGGGATCTTTGAACTGTTTTATATGCTTATTGAGAAGGGACATCTTTACCTCAGACACCCCGACAATAGATATGTTTTCGCGGCGTTTTATCGGGTTGGTCTTTGGGGGCGTTTTAAAGTAGTCATCCAGGTGTATAGTGACACATTTGATATGTTTTCGGTTCAGGATCTTTGCAATTTCGTGGCAGGTCTCGGATTTTCCCGATCCTGATTCTCCGGCAACTGAGATGACGTATCTTTCGGAAGTCTTTATTTCAGGCCTGACCATCCCTACGAGCTTCTCGGCTATGTTAGTGTGATATTTTTTTATTAGGAGTTTATCGCCATGCATAATGAGGTTGAAAGGCAAATTGTGAATAAAAATAGAAAAGTAAAAACCTAAGAATTATTTTCGTTGCCTTTTAATCTATATATTACGTATAATAATAACGAAGCGCAAGGGTTTTTCCAAAAACAGTTCTTTCTATCGAACAAAATAGGCACCGATTTTTTACAGGAGGCAAAATGAAAATCGCTATGATGGGTTCCTGGAACACGGATTCAGGCGCGTCCATACATTCCGAACTGGTGGGAAGAGCCTGGGTCGAGATGGGCCTTGACCTTGATGTGTTCACTTTTTACAGGCACAGTTTTCACGGCACGGCGATCACAAAAAAAGCATCGGAAGAAGAGGATTACGTTACGAGGTGCTTTACGGTATATGGAGTGCCTAACCCGCAGATGGATACCAGGCCTCTCCTTAAAAAAGAATACGATATATTCGTTGCGGAAGACCTCGGGATGCTCCCGATGGGCCATCTTCGCGATATCTTCCCCGAGATCAAAAAGCACGCCAAAACAGTAAACGTTATACATGACGGCCAGCTTTCAGATAAGCCGGAGTTCTTCAAATTCGAGTGGGATCAGGTCGTGTGTTTCGATAAAAGGTATTTTGATTTCCTTAAACACGGATATCCGGAGGGGAAGATCAGCATAATACCGTTCCCTTCATGTCCGTATACTCCGGGAGACCAGGCCCAGGCCAGGAAAGAACTGGGACTTTCTCCGGATAAAAAGATAGCGCTTGTTTTCGGAGGCGCCGCGGATTATTCAGTGAACGCCGCTATGGTCCTTGACCGCCTGGCAGACAAATACGACATTCAGCTTCTGGTCGTGACCGAGATCGAAAAAGTGCTGGAAGATTTCAGGCATATACAGGGAAAAACGAAGTTCGAGATGAAGATAATCGAGGACTCACCCGAGCAGGACACCCTCTATAAATATCTCTACGCGGCGGACTGCATGCTTTATAACAAGCCTTCCATGCCGCTGGTAGTGGTAAGCAGTACTATCTTCCAATGCATGGGGGCGGGAACCCCGATCCTGGCGCTCAAATCCAATTTTACGGAGTCTTTCACTAAAGAAATACTTGAGCATGTAGATTTTTATGATCTGGAGGAGAATATCCTGGACGTGTTTGAGAAGGGGCCGAAATACCAGGCACAGCAAAAAGCCGTAAAGACTTACCTGGAAGAGCATTCGGCAAGACGCACCGCCGAGAAGTTCGTGGATCTGTTTGAAAGTCTCTTGAAGAAAAAATAAGTTTTAGATACTATTCATAAACGAAAGGAGTAAGACATGGTCCTTAAAAGGTACAAGAACAATCCGATACTCTCGCCGATAGAAAATGGTTCGTGGGAGTCCATAATGGTGTATAACGCCGCGGCGATATATGAGGGCGGCAAGGTGCATATACTCTACAGGGCGCAGGGCGCAAAAACGGGTATCTCCAGGGTGGGGTACGCTTCGAGTAAAGACGGTTTTAATATTGACGAAAGGCTTGATTATCCGATCTTCGGTCCGAGTGCCGACAGTGATCTTGATTGTAAGGGGATTGAAGACCCCCGGATCACCCGGATAGATGACAGGATATATATGTGCTACACCGCTTATGGTAACAATATGGGCATGGTGTTCCCCGTGACAGGTGTGCAGATAGGTATCACTTCAATTTCGGTGGAAGATTTCCTTAATAAAAAATGGAACTGGTCGGAAAGGATATATCCGTTCTACAGGGTGGATAACAAGAACTCTTTCTTTCTGCCCGAGAAGCATAACGGGAAGTTCGTCCTGATCCACAGGATACCGCCGCACATGTGGATAGCGTATTCCGACGACCTGGTGACCTGGGATAACCAGAAGATACTCATGAGTCCCGAGTTTGACTGGGAATTTTTCAAGATAGGCGGAGGCGCGCCTCCGATAAAGACGGACAAAGGCTGGCTGATGATATATCACGGTGTTGACAGTAAAATGCAGTACCGCCTTGGTGTCGCGCTTCTCGACTTAAAAGATCCCGGGAAGGTTATAGCCAGATACGATAAGCCGTTCCTGGAACCGGAAACAGATTATGAACTGAACGGTGTCGTTCCTAACGTTACGTTTACCTGCGGCGCGGTAGCTATAGACGACACGTTGTTCGTGTATTACGGCGGAGCAGACACAGTTATATGCGTCGCGACGGCTAAAATAAAGGATGTGCTTAAACTTCTTGGAGTGTAAAGTTAGATCGGTGAGGGGCGCGTAAAGCGCCCCTCACATAATTGTATTCCACGACCCGATACCCCACATATAAAAATGAATCCTAGAAAAAGCGAAAAACAAAAGAACATAGAAGGTTTAAAAGCGGCTTTCATGCATAACCGCAGATACTCGCTTGCCAAAGACCTCTACACGGCTACCGATTACGATAATTACGAATCGATCGCCCTGAGCATACGTGAGCGTCTGATAGAAAGATGGATACTTACACAGCAGAGGTATCACGACGAAAACTGCAAGAGGGTTTATTATCTGTCGCTGGAGTTTCTCACCGGCAGGCTTCTTGGTAACAACATACTTAATCTCGACCTGGAAGAGGCG
>CAZUYM010000111.1:0-4516 GCA_964624805.1 uncultured Planctomycetia bacterium | reverse complement strand
TCTGCCGCAGACTATGGCCTTTGATAGGGGCCGCGTGCGTAGCGACCAGCCCGTCAGCAACAAGCAGCAGCGGGCTGTTGCTTATAAACTCCCGGTATAGATCTATATATCTTTTCCCCCGGGATATCGGCAATTCGTATGTTTTAAAAAGTTTATCCCTGTAAAGTTTGGACTGATCAACCCCGCCTTTCTCGCACGGCCAGTCTATATTGTCGTGATTTCCCAGAATATAATATACATTATCCGGGTTCTCTGTTTTAAGTTCCGCGATCCATTCCATCATCCTGATTGAGCGTTCCATGCTGAGATCCGCCGACCCGTTCTTCGGCATCTCCGAATGGACCGCGTCGCCCAGGAACACGAGAACGGCGTCACCGTCCCGCACCCGCTGGTACACGGTCTTAGTAATGCTCTCCCCGTTAACTACCGTCACCCTCTCGTCGTCAAGTATCCGCCTTAAATTCTCCAGACGCTCATGCAGGTCGCCGATCAGTATAATCTCCTTGTCCGCGGGCAATTTCCGCAGATCTATAACTCTGCCGTCCTGGTACCTGCCATCTCTGATAGCTTCAATGAATTTTTCGAGTTTGGCTCTGGCTTTTTTTCTTGAAGCGGCTTCCGTTTCGGTCATCCCGTTCCTTATGATCGGGGTTGTTATGGCCTCGCTCTTTCCGTTCTTATCAGCCAGTGTCTCTCGTGCCAGCTTCCCTAACCCTGCCTCTCTTTCTTTCTCCGGCTCCTTGTCCTTCTCCCTATTTTCCTGCTCCGAGTTTTTTGTCAGGATGTACAGCCTTGACCCCTGATCTCCTTCGGACATCAATGTGACGCCCTCCGGAAGCCTGTTCAGCATGACACTCTCTACCATGGGATCCGAACTGTTTACAAGGACCGCCTTGCCTCCGAGGGTGAGATGTTCAGCTACGCCGGAAGCCATCAGGCTCAGCAACTCCCCGTTAAAGTCGTGCATATTTCTGGTCGACGGAGTTATTAAACTGCCGGGGACCGAGCCGGGATAATAATGCGGCATGTTGAACACTATGAGATCATACTTTCCCAGGCCGTTGAAAAGGTCGTTCCGGAAAACATTTACTTTATCCGAGACCCCGGCTATGGAACATGTAAGTTTCGTATTAGCTATCGACATTTCTTTTATATCTACGGCATCAACTGTAGCGCCTTTTTTTGCTGCCATCACCGCTTCGGTACCGGGGCCGGTTCCTATCACCAGAACCCGTTTCCCGGGACCCGCATATTTTATCGCCGCGCTCGCGCTTAATTTGCTCGAGATATGCGTCCCGCAAAACACCCCGGGCAATACCGGTATCTTTATATGGGCGAACGCTTCGAGCCCGCGCTGTGAAAGCATATTTGTTACGGGCGGGATCTCCGCGGAAGGTTCCTCTGCCGCATAAATATACGGAGCAAAAGGTTTGTCTACAATGAATTCTGTTCTTTTGTGTATGCCGGCTATTTTTGTAATGCCGCCGGCTATGCCCGCCACTTTCCTTCCATCTATATTGTCGTAATAGCGTAACAGGTCCAGGACATGTGCCGACCTGTCTCCCTGCTGCAGAAAAGCATATATCGGTATGTCCTGATATTTAACCAGCATCACCTGGCCGGCCGGGAGCGAGGTCTCCGGCAGGTTAAAAGCTGTCTGCGCGGCTTTCCAATTAAGGTCGAGTGCCGGCCAAACCGCCGTGCTGTACCCACCCACCTCCTGCTTCCATTTTAAACGTTCGTCAGAGATCCCCAGTACATTAA
Source organism: uncultured Planctomycetia bacterium (assembly GCA_964624805.1). Lineage (GTDB taxonomy): Bacteria > Omnitrophota > Gorgyraeia > Tantalellales > Tantalellaceae > Tantalella. The sequence goes on along the minus strand of CAZUYM010000111.1, from coordinate 2,752 downwards.
AAACGTGCGCGACTATTGTATCCGCACCCCTCTCTGAAAGCTTTTCCTCTTCCGGTGGGATCTGCGTCTTTTTCTCGGTCTTCCTTTCCGCGGTTATTCTCCAGAGCAGAACTGCAAATACTGTTATCACAAGGGCAGCTATTGCTATCTCCCCGGGTATGACCGGCATGGCCGCCATCGGCCAGGTTTCCGTGTTGCCCCCCGAAAAGGCCAGAGGTATAAGCCCCCAATTCGCCAGTGAAGCTTCGTCCCTGCCGTCTCCTTTGACATCTTCGTCTTCCCCGACTTTTTGATGCGCGGGCAATGCTTTGACCGTCCGCAGTAGCGCGTCTACCTCTCCCTCAAACAGTATTCTCCTGTGTTTCTGTTGGAGATCCTCAAAGAACTGAGCAACTCTGGCCCGAAAATAGACCGCACCGTCATACACGAGTTCTGCGTCGGGAGCAAGATCTGTCAATGCCGTGATGAGCCCATCTATAATGCTTAGCTGCTCATCCTTTAGAGCCAGTATCAAGCGGATAAAATCATCCATCTCTCTGTCCGTCGAGGGTTTGGTGATCTCGGGATCGTGCTGGTAATAATATTCCCGCAATCGCGACGCCGTTTCATGTATCTTCGATATCAATTTTCGAGTGACAACATCATCTATCGATCCGTCCTGCCCGCTCTTCTCAATAAAGATCATAAGGTCCTGCAGATCATGGATCGGTGTATCGTCAAAATACACCTCGATAGCTGAAAGCAAGAACTTCCTGGATCTTTTCGGGATCCGTTCTTTACTCTTGTTAAAAGTCGCGGCTCTTTTGAAAGTGTCTTGAAGCTTATAAGGGGTCGCCTCTTCGAGTCTCCTGGAAAATACAGCTCCCGGGTATTTGAGCCCTTTCCTGGAGAAGTCCAGCGAAAAATCCATAGTTATCCTGGTCCCGGTAATAACATCGCTGTCCCCGTCTTCGCTGAACATCTCGGTCGACGGACTTGATATGTCCTTTCTTGTCCATTTTCTCCCATTCGTCTCTATCTCCACCCGGTCAGGGACAAGCGCCGCTAAGATCATACCCATACCGCCGTCGTCGGCCCTGCTTCTCTCAACAGATCTTTTTATAATATCGTTCGGCCCCGAAGAAAGCCCCGGGCCGCTATCCTCGGATATTATTCTTATCGTCCTGGGCTCAAAATCGGATGACACACCCACAGAAACAGTTAAATTCCCACCGTTACCATGCTCGTACAGATTGAGTTTCATTTCAAACATAACATCTCCAACATAGTCACCCTTGGCTCCCAGCAAAAATTGATATTTTTCCAGAAAAGCAGAGATCTGCTCGTCAAGGCGGGCTTCTTCTTCCTCAGAAGGTTCTGCCGGGACCATCAAAGATGCGATATTGATATAAAACTGTTTTCTGGCCAGATCGAGACGATCTGCCTCTTCTTCAAAGATGACTCTCACGCTGCCGATGCCAATGGGGATCGAATTTTCCCTGAGGTTTGCCTCGAGCTCGTCCTCGGGAAGATAGTACCTTAATGCACACCGTTTCCCTCTCTCGGGGTCCATGTAGGGGAGACAGAAGGTCTTGCCTTCTTTTCTTAATCCGTCGATGTCGAAACTGAGCATGCCGAGCGCGGCAACATGTTTTCTGAGAAGCCTCTGTAAGCCCCTCGCGCTTATGATGCTTCCGTTAGCGGCAAGCACTTTGCCGATCAGATGGCTTATGTATAAAAGTCCCGCGTCATTTTTGAGCCTTCTGGTAAGTTCAGATTCCTGCTCCCGCATGCTGAACCCTTCGCCTTCGACTACAGGGGCAAATCTTGATGATGGATTAAGGGTATGAGTATCAGCGGCAGGTCGGTTGGGTTGAAGAGCGAAAGAGACCTGATCACACAAAAAAGAAACGATAACGATCAGCGCTATCGCCCGTATCCACCCCTTCTGTGTTTTTGTCTGTTTTCTCATATTTTCCGTGCGTATATATGTAATAACATTTACACTTCTATTATAAACGTGTCATAGTTAGTATTTCGTCGTGGCGGCATTATATCATGAAAAAGTTAGTTATGTCAACAAAAATCCAGTTTCTTTTTCCCCGAGTTCTCCCTCTATTTATATAACTTATTATAGTAGAGTGCCTTATGAGATATATGTGCTGTATTATATATCACCTGAAGTATAGTGGTAATAATACCCCGCACATTCGCCTTGTTCCCTCTCCCTTTTCTTTGGATTGACATACCACGCTCTTTGCCTTATATTCTATTGTATGACCATCAACAAAAAAGTTCTTTGCTGCGGAAATATCTCTTTTGATGTTATATCTACCGGAGAGGATAAAACGGGGGAGCTTTCCTTCCGGGCGCTCCCCGGAGGGTCAGTCTTTAATGTCGCTATACAATGTGCCCGTCTGGGCGTTCCTGTCTCTATGCTCACAAAAAAAGCGCAGGACTTTCTGGGAAATACCCTTTTAGACGTGATGCGCGCCGAAAAAATATCGACCGCACATGTTGTTCCTGAAAAGAAGATAAAAACCGGCCTCGCTTTTGCCCGGATCGACAAGAAGGGAAATTCCTCCTATCTTTTCTACCGCGCCAAAGGACAGCACTCGGCATTCAAACAGTCAGACCTGCCGCCATCACTGTTCCGAAACATAGACGTTTTTCACGCGGGCTCCGGGTATTCATACACAGACTACACCTTTGAAAGTACTCTAAAGCTGATGATCCGGGCAAAAAGAAAAGGGCTGTTCACCTCATACGACCC
>CAZUYM010000110.1:0-4528 GCA_964624805.1 uncultured Planctomycetia bacterium | reverse complement strand
AGTGTTACGGGTATCTCGAAAGGCCTGATGGGGTCACTCTCAGGTACTCCCCTAGCCGGAAAAGTCGTAAATGACATAGATAAAGTCACTACTGCGGTAGGTGACATGGGAGATATTTCCGTAAAGACCACTGTCAGCGGATATCAGGTGCCAAAACTGGTAAATGATAAGTCTTCAAAGGTCGCCCTCTCTCTCGCCCAGATAATGTTTAAAAGTGCAGAGAACGTGGACAAAAAAAGTTATCTTGTTTACCTTATGCCTCTTTTGGGAATAGCTTGTTCCCTGCTGACATTGTCGTCTTCAAAAAATGGGATATCTCTGATCTTGATGATACTTATAAGCGGCGGCGTTTCTATCGCGGGGCTATACAACCTCTACACCATGGACATATCCAGTCTGGTTGTAAAGGTTTCCATACTTAAAGGCCTCTGGTACACGATGTATTCCTTTCTGTTCATTTTTTTTACTGGTATAGCCTGGCTGGTGCTGGATAAGAAAACGGCGTAATTCTTTTTTGTATACCACACAAAAAAAGCGGCACATTTAGTGCCGCTTTTTTTATTTTCCTTTAAAACTATGTTTTATTCTTCGCCCTGCCCCTCTTTCTTGACCATACTGCTGGCATGTTCCTCGGCCCTGATCAGCACCTCGCTTTCCAATGACGGATTATAATATCCTAAGTATCTGCTTTCAGCACGGCTTGTCATAAGATCTGAACTACTGTCGAGTTTGACACCCAGGCCGGACGGCTTGGTGCCGCTCGATGAACTGCGATTACTTGAACGATTGCGGCTTGACCTGTTCCTGTTTGTATTTGGCCTTCTCGACTGGGATGACCTGTTCCGATTTGTCGATGTCCTCGTCTTTGAACTGCTTGTGCTTGAGCGATTTTTGGTCGAAGTGCCGCTGGGACCGGTAGTTGTTGCCGCAAAAAGGCTACCCCCCGCAAAAAGCAGCGTTATAAGCACGATAAATCCTTTCAAGCCATACTTCATCTCAGATCCTTATTCTCCGGAAACTGCGTCCGCTTCCCCGAAAAAATCACTTGTTGTACTGGAACCTCCGTCTTCCGGCATAGTATCAAAAGTATACGGGTCGCTTCCCTCATAAAGATCTTGCTTCTTTTCCTTAATCTTACCGACGCTGGTATTATGGTATTTATGTTCGGTTTTTGCCTTTGATGACTCAGCGCGGGGCTCACTATAATGGGGTTCTCCCATAGATCCCTCCTGCGCATACACGTTCATTACAAAAGACCATCCTAAAAAAATCGCCATCACGACCATAATACGCAGCAACCTCTTCATTATACCCCCTTCACCTCTCAGATCCTGCCGTACGCTTCTGTCAACTCCCTCAGTTTCCTGGTATGATCGTCCGTCCATTCCCCCGGCGCCATGCGCCAGTCCCAGTTCCCATTGGTGGTCTGCGGCTTATTCATACGCGCCTCGCCCCCGAGACCGAGGACATCTTGTGCGGGAATGATGACGGTATCCGCTACCGATGAGATAAGAAGCCTTATTATATCCCACACTATATCCTGACCGGGTTCCTTCAGGTTCATGTACCTGTGCAGCCTTTTTCGCTCATCTTTCGTGGATTCACCCTCAAGCCACCCTCTCATCGTATTGTTATCGTGCGTTCCGGGATACGCTATACAATTCTTTACATAATTATGTGGGAGATACGGATGGTCATTATCGTCTTCACCGAAAGCGAACTGAAGTATCCTCATCCCCGGGAACGAGTAATGTTTCATCACCTCGCGCACATCGTCAGTTATTATTCCCAGGTCCTCCGCCAGAACGGGAAACTCGGGAAGCTTTTCGATCATGGTATCCAGCAGGTCATATGTAGGCACTTCTTGCCACTGGCCGTTAATGGCGGTTTCTTCTCCGGCAGGGACTTCCCAGTACTGAACGAGCCCTCTAAAGTGGTCTATCCTGACGATATCATAGCAGCTTAACGTGTGCCTCATCCTTTCGATCCACCAGGAATAACCTTCCGCCTTCAGCACTTCCCAGTCATACACCGGATTGCTCCAAAGCTGTCCGGTATCACTGAAATAATCCGGCGGCACACCGGCTACCACCCGTTGTTTTTTTTCGTTGTCCAGCTTAAAGATACGCGGAGAGACCCACACGTCCACACTGTCGTAACTAACGTATATCGGGATATCCCCGATGACCTTTATGCCTTTTTGGTTGCAGTAGGCCTTCAGGGCTTTCCACTGCCTGCGGATCATGTATTGTATGAACTTCTCCTTATCCATCCTCGCTGCATGCTTTTCTTTAGCGGCCAGGATAGCTTTGGCTTCCCTGTCTCTTAACTCCTGCGGCCACTCTATCCATATCTTCCCGCCAAACTCTTCCTTCAGTGCGATAAAAAGAGCGAAATCGTCAAGCCAGCCCGCCTGCGCCTCGCAGAACATTTCGAAATCATCTTTTACTCCGAAAGCCTGATATCTCTCGTAAGCCTTATCTAAAAGCGGCCGCTTAAACTCCACAACCGAATCATAATCGACAGTATGGGGATCTTTCGTATCATATTGCGGCAGGTCTTCCGGCAGCAGCACTTCCTCATCTCTCAAGCGTTCAGGACTTATCAGCAAAGCGCTTGCGGCAAAAGCCGAGTTACTGAAATAAGGAGAATTGCCGTTAGCTCCGTCAATAGGATTAAGCGGCAGTATCTGCCAGTATTTCTGTCCGGCTTCGGCAAGAATATCCGCAAAGGCGTACGCCGCGGGCCCCAGGTCGCCTATCCCGTACTTTGACGGTAGTGAAGTTATATGAAGTAATACACCGCTGCATCTCTGGTCCATATTATTCGTTCTTTCTGTTTTAAGTGAATTTTAAAAATACCGCGCGGCAGTGTCTGGAGGGCTTACTTCCGGCGTTCGCTGAGTGGCAATACAAAACAGAACGCCGTCCCGCCGCCCTGCACTGATTCCGCCCAGATCTTTCCCCGGTGCATTTCTATTATTGCCCTGGATATAGCAAGTCCAAGTCCTGTCCCGCCCGCTTCACGGTCCCGTTTTTTTCCGGTCTCGTCAAACTGGTGGAACAGTTTGGAAAGAGCTTCTTTTTCAATATCAGCTGATGTATCCGTTACCGAAACCCGGATAGCATTATCACCTTCCCTGGCTGTCTTAACGGTAATAGTGCCCTTGTTCGCGAGATTGATAGCCATATTCACGATATTCGTAAGCACCAAAGATATTTTCTCACCGTCGAAAACCGCACCGGGAAGGTCATCCTCCGTCTCGATCACGAATTCCAGATCCCTCTTTTCCGCCAAAAGTGGCAACATATCCTTTTTAACATCAAGGATGATCTCGTTTATATCATTCCTGGCCGGAGTAAACTCCGTCCTGTTTGTCTCCATCTGATAAAAATCAACTATATCCTTCAAAAGCCCTGTAAGGTTCCCCACGCTTCTTGCCGCGTAAGACAGTATTTCCCGAGGCTGCTCATCTATTTTGTCCGACACCTGGTCCAGAGCAAGCCCTATGCCCTGTTTAATAGAAGCGAGCGGCGTCTTGATCTCATCGGATATCATCGCGATGAACTTCGTCTTCGTGTCCATCTCTTCATTCAGCTCTTCCTCTACGTTCTTTCTTTCTATTATCTCCTGATCCCGGGCCACTATAGCATCGTTAAGATTATTTGTCATTTTGTTGAAAGATCTCGCCAGATCCCCCACTTCATCATTGAGTTTTATGTCCGCACGCTGTGAAAGGTCTCCTCCGGATATAAGATCAGTGACGTTCACCAGCCGCCTTAACGGCCTGGTTATCCCCCTGGAAACAATGAACCCTAGAAACCACGCGACCGCAAGCGCTACCAATCCGACTACTATTATCTTGTTCCTGAGACTCTCCGCCGGTCCGAATATGTCTTTCTGCAAAACAAATGAGACGACGGCCCAGTCCCCGCGCTGGCCTATCCCGTATTTACTGAGGTCAACGAATCCCACAAGCACCTTATCCCCCTTGTAATCCTTGAATATCTCATGCCCTGAAGTATCCCCCGCGAGAAAACCTTTAAACCTCGGCTGATGCTGGACATAAGTAACGGGCACAAATATGCTTACTTTCCCGTCACGCGTCAATACGATCTCCCCGGGATCGTTCAAAAGATAAGCTAATCCCCCTCTGGTATTCTGCTGTTGCATGTTGTAGAGAGATTTCATCATCTCGCCCATCCTGACGGAAGCGGCTACAAAACGGCCGGAACTCTTTCCCCCGGCGCCCCTGACCGGAGATACTACCAGAGCCGCCAGCTTGCTGTTAGCTTCAACTGCCGGTATCTCAGAGAAAGACACATAAGGCTTGCCATCCGCTTTAGCTTTTGTAAAAACTTCTTTTTCTCCGCCGGAGCCGCCCAGAAGCGCTTTGCCCATCAGTTTCTGGTTTGTGGCGGCTATTACTTTCCCTTCATTATCAGTGACATAGATATCTTCATACGGGGAAACTTCCCGTATAGTACGCATCATATATTCATCGATATCCTTCACTGTTCCCGTCCGG
>CAZUYM010000109.1:0-4568 GCA_964624805.1 uncultured Planctomycetia bacterium | reverse complement strand
AAGATAAGCCTGGACGCGGGTTTTAGCTGTCCACGCAGGGAGGGTGGATGCATTTATTGTAACGAGTTGGGTTTCACTGATCCGACGGAGAACTCAGGTTCGTTGAGGAAACAGATAGAAGAGGCTATCGCTACGGGCAGGAAAAAGGGCGTGAACAGGTTTATGGCATATTTCCAGAATGCCACAAGTACTAATGCTACGGTTGAAGAACTTAAGAAAGCTTATGACAGCATCGTTGGGTACGATGAAATAGTGGCGCTGAGTATCTCTACCCGACCCGACTGTGTCGAAGACGACAAGCTTGACCTGATCGCCGAATACGGGAAAGACCGTGAAACGTGGATGGAGTACGGCCTTCAGACTATACATAACAGGACATTGGAGAAGATAGGCAGGGGACATACGTTTGAGCAGACAAAAGACGCTATTGAACGGACCGCCTCACGTGGGATAAAAACGGGTGCACACGTGATACTGGGACTCCCCGGTGAATCCGGGGACGATATGAAGGCCACGGCCCGGGAAATATCCAGGCTTCCCGTCAGCGGTGTAAAACTGCATGCTTTGTATGTGCTGAAGGATACCCCGCTTGAGAGGATGTACGCTGAGGGTAAAATAACGGTTATGACGCGCGATGAATATGTCACCTCGGCATGCGATTTTATGGAGAACCTTTCTTCGGATTGCGTCATGATGAGGGTCGTCTCTGACGCCAGAAGGAAATATTTAGTAGCTCCGGTATGGACGAATGACAAGCTCACGGTAATAGCGAAAATAAAAGATGAATTTGCTTCCCGGGGGACATACCAGGGTGTTTTTTATCCGGAGAAGACGGCGGCCTGAACGCCTTTAAGAGGCGAGAGAGGCCTAATATTTTGTATTTTACGTGATAGGTATTGTATGATATTATGATTGTGGACGGAGCAGTGCCACGTATCAATGATCATGCTAAGGAGGAAACTCATGAACAGGACCACGAAAAATATAGTTTGTTCACTTGTGCTTATAGGCATAATACTCTTGCCCTTTTCTCAGGCTTTCGGTGCCACTTCTTCTGACTGGCTTAAAAGGGGTCTGTTAGGGGCAGGTTCCGGCGCCGCGGGTGCCGCCGCGGGCGGTGGGAACGCGGGTACCGGAGCACTGGTGGGAGCGGGCGTAAACATGCTTGGCGGAGCACTTCTGGACGATATGACGAAGGAAAACAACGCGCAGCCGCAGCAGGCGTATCAGCAGCAGCAGGCATATCAGCCGGCGCCGCAGCAGTATTCGGAACCTAACTCCGCGTATTCTGACGGATATGAGGCCGGATATTCGAACGGTTATAAGAAAGGTTATACCGACGGATACAAAGAGGGCCTTAAGGAAGCATACAAAGAGAATTAATCCCAATTTTAGATGAACGGGGAGAAACCGGCCTCTAATACGGGCAGGTTTCCTTATTATACGGACTGTTTTGTGACGAGAGAGCTATATCACCTCAAAAAAGGCAGTATCATGAAAAAGAAAAAAGATCCCGTATCCGGAAAGAAAAAAAAGACTGTATCCGGCAGTAAGGCAAAGGCCTCAAAGCGCGCGAAACCCACTTCCGCAAAAGAGCTCTTTTCGGCAGGGCAGGATACGGATATTCTTTTGAAATCCCTTCTGGACAAGGAGCGAGAGATACTTGAAACGGAAGACGCCCTTGTCGAGTCTATGAGGAGATTCAGGGACCTTTTCGAGCAGTCACCTATAGGCGTCGGTATACACGATCCCAAAGGGGAGCTGCTTATAGTCAACAAGGCGTATCTTAACATTTACGGGTTTAAGACGTTCCGGGAGATAAAGACCCAGAATCTTTTTTCGGATTTCAGGATAACGGCAAAAGACGTCAAGAGGATCCGGTCAGGAAATATTATACAGTTCCAGGCTCGTTGCGATTTCAATACCGCGGATCTTCACAGTAAGAGCGAGAACGCGGGGCATGTGTTGTTCACTATTTCACCTCTCTCAAGGGAAAAAGATATCATAGGATATCTTGTGCAGGTACAGGACATAACACAGCACAAAAAAATAGAGGAGTCGCAGCGTCTGGCGCAGCTGGGAAGGCTGATATCCGATATGGCCCACGAGGTCAACAATCCGCTTATGATAATATCCGGCAGGTCAGAGATGGCTTTACTGGGGGAGATCGAGGACGAAAAAATAAAGAATACGTTTGAAGTCATATTGGATCAGTGTTTCATGGCAAAGGAAATAATACTCAGGCTGCTTAAATATTCCCGTCTGGGAAAAGTTGAAAAAACGTCTGTTGATGTGGTAAAGATACTCGACCTTATCGTTGATATTCTGAACCATCATTTTAAAATATCAAATGTAACGGTAGAAAAAGATCTGGAAAGCGGGATACCGCCGGCTATCGGTAATGAAAAACAGCTTCAGGAAGTGTTTATGAACGTTCTTCGGAATTCGGCCGAAGCTATGCCTGAAGGCGGGAGCATAAAGATCAGAGGTATGAAGGAAAAAGATTTTCTTAAAATAGTAATAAAGGATAACGGTGAAGGCATGTCTGAAGAAGTGCGTGCCAAGATATTTGAACCGTTCTTTACAACAAAGCAGAAGGGCACCGGACTGGGGCTGGCGGTATGCCATACGATAATCGAGGATCATGGGGGACAGCTTTTATATGAAAGCGCGCGCGGAAAAGGAACGACGGCCACAATTTTACTCCCATGCGAGAACGCGCTGATATAAAGGCAAGTTCTCACCAGGGGAGGGGAAGATAAAATGCGAAAAAAAACTATACTTCTTGTTGATGACGAAGCGGAAATACTGGAGATACTCAACAATTTCCTCCGCGCTGAAGGATTTGAGATAGTGCAGGCCCATGACGGCAAAGAGGGCCTTGATGTTTTCAAAAAAGGTCATCGTCCGGATATGGTAATACTTGACGAAAAAATGCCCAGGATGAGCGGTTCGGAGTTCCTGCGGAAATTGAAAGAACTCAAGTTAGACGTTCCCGTCATAGCATTGACGGGGTCGATAAACCTGGAGCATCTCAATCCGACCCTCAAGGAAGAATGTGAGCACATCCTTATTAAGCCGGTGCGCCTTTCTGAACTTTTGAAACTGATAAATAAGATATTGCTGTAGTAGCAGGTTGAGATCGAGGTTAAGGTTAAGACCCGATACCCGGTACTCGATACCCGGTACTCTGATGACTGATCACTGATAACCAAAAGGTGCACTTAATATGAATAAACAAGTGACAATAGAAATATACTCGCTGGCTTTCGGAGGGCAGGGCGTAGGCAAGGTGGACGGAAAGGTCTGTTTTGTGACCGGGGCGCTTCCCGGAGAGAAGGTCGTTTTTGACGTGATCAAGGATACGTCCAAGTACGCGGCGGGGAAAGTTTCCGAGATACTGACTCCCTCGACTGACCGGACCGAACCGGAGTGCCCTTATTACGGCAAATGCGGAGGATGCCAGCTGCAGCACATTACGTACGAAAAGGAACTTTTTTACAAGAAGCAGCAGGTTGCCGAACTCATGAGCCGTATCGGAGGGAAAAAGGATATAGAGATACCTGATATTGTAGCGTCTTTAGAACCCTACAATTACAGGACCTCTGTCACCCTGCACGACGCGGGGGGCGGGTGCGGCTATTACGCCATTGACGGAAAGACCGTTATGAAGATAGACTCCTGTCCTATAGCGACAGAACCCATAAACAGCTATTTGTCCGGAATGACGAATGAAAAAAAGGCGGAAAGGATCACTCTGAAATCTGATCACGCCGGGAAAGTCTGGTCTTCTGAAAGTACCGGTGAGCGGTTCTTTATTGATGAGTACAGGGGCGAGGAGATCTGCCTGTCGACGAAGGCGTTCTCCCAGTCGAACCGTCACATAGCCGAAAAGATCGTAGAGACCATGGAGGGGTGGATAGGGCCTGATAACGGAGAGGCCGTTCTTTTCGATCTTTATTGCGGTACGGGTTTTTTCAGTTTTCTTCTTAAGAATGATCTTCATTCCCGCATTGGGATAGATTCCAGCCGAGTGTCGATCGATTGTGCCAAGACAACGACCGGCAAGAACGGACGGAAAGACGTAAAATTCTACAAGGGCGACGCCGAAGAAGATTTTTTCGGGATATTTGAACGCTCAAAACAGGAGAAGAATATCATCCTGATAGATCCGCCGAGAAAAGGGTTGAACGGGAATTTTATACGGCAGCTGAAGGAAATGAGCGGAGCCCAGAAGATGTATTATCTTTCCTGCGATCCCGCGCGTCTTGCCAGGGATATAAAGGTGCTTACGGACGAAAGCGCGTGGAAGCTTGGCAGGATGAGGGTCTTTGATATGTTCCCGAGGACGAAGCATATCGAGACGCTGGTGGAACTCGTGAGGGAACAGGAGTAGAGTACCGAGTATCGAGTACCGGGTATCGGGAGATCGGGATACCGGGGTATCAGGGACGAAAGTAGAAATCCAAAATCCTAAGCCCAAAATCCAAAGGAATCATGAAAATCCAAAATTCAAAAGGAACGCTACTTTTGGGTTTTGTCATTTGGATTTCATTTGTCATTTGGAT
>CAZUYM010000108.1:0-4674 GCA_964624805.1 uncultured Planctomycetia bacterium | reverse complement strand
CTTCAGCATGTCATATTTTTCAAGGAACGAGAAATTGTGGCATGCTATAAAATTAGCTTTAGTTATGAGATACGGGCTCCTTATGGGTTTTTTCCCGAAACGAAGATGTGATATGGTCACCGCGCCCGCTTTTTTGGAATCGTATACGAAATATCCCTGGGCGTTGTTCTCTGTCTTCTCTGCGATGATCTTTATCGAGTTCTTGTTAGCTCCCACCGTACCGTCCGCGCCAAGACCGTAGAACATGGCCCTGTAAGTCTCTGCGCTCTCGGAACTGAATGAGGGATCGTAGTCGAGGTTCGTATTCGTCACGTCATCGTTTATTCCTACCGTGAAATGGTTCTTCGGTTTCGCCGCGTCAAGAGAATCGAACACACCCTTGATCATAGCCGGCGTAAACTCGGCCGAACCCAGACCATAACGGCCGCCCGTGATGACCGGGTATTCCTTGAATGGGGCGTACCCCTCTTCCATGGCCTCTCCCACAGCGGTCCTTACATCTTCATACATCGGCTCTCCGAGGCTGCCGGGCTCTTTCGTCCTGTCAAGGACCGCTATCTTTTTGACGGTCTTCGGCAACGTTTCGATAAAAGCTTTCGTGGCGAACGGACGAAACATCCGTATCTTCAGTAAACCTACTTTTTTGCCCTGGGCGTTAAGATAGTCCACTGTCTCGTGTACAGCCTCTCCGCCGGAACCCATGATGATGATCACCTTCTCCGCGTCCTCGGCTCCGATATAATCAAAAAGTTTGTACTGTCTGCCGGTAAGCTTAGCGAACTTATCCATGGTCTTCTGCGCTATGCCGGGACAGTCGTCATAATATTTATTCACCGTCTCACGACCCTGGAAATACACGTCCGGGTTCTGCGAAGTACCGCGGATAACGGGATGTTCCGGGTTCATGCCCCATTTCCTGTGAGCGTGTATCAGCTTCTCGTCCATCATCTCTCTCATATCATCAAACGTTAGCTCTTCTATCTTCTGTATCTCATGAGAGACCCTGAAGCCCTCAAAAAAGTGAATGAACGGCAGCCTGGTCTCAAGCGTAACTGCCTGAGATATAAGCGCGAAGTCCATCGCTTCCTGCACACTGGAAGAAGCGAGCATGCCCCAGCCGGTGGCCCTGGCAGCCATGACATCTGAATGGTCGCCGAAGATAGATAATGCCTGACATGCCAGAGAACGTGCCGCCACGTGAAACACCGTAGGCGTTAGCTCTCCCGCTATTTTATACATGTTCGGTATCATAAGAAGAAGCCCCTGAGAAGCCGTGAACGTCGTGGTTAAAGCTCCTGTAGTAAGCGCGCCGTGTACTGCTCCTGAAGCTCCACCTTCGGACTGCATCTCCACTACCATGGGAACAGTGCCCCAGATGTTCTTTTCCCCCCGCGCTGATTTAGCATCGGAGATCTCCCCCATCGGAGTGGACGGAGTTATAGGATATATGGCGATGATCTCGTTGGTGGCATGCGCCACATGAGCTACCGCGGAATTCCCGTCATAAGGGACCATATTACGCTTCATTTCAAAACCTCCTGTTACTATTTTAAGAATTATTTTAGGATATAAGGCCGGACCCTGGAAAAACACTCAGCCTCAAGGGGCATATTCTATCACAATAGGGTGGTCTTGTTAAGAGGTTTATCTATTAAAAAGACAAAAAAGGCGGGCCCTGAAGGCCCGCCTTTTTTATAGCTTAATATACTCGTTATCCTTACATATCGCCCATAACCGAGGAATCTTCCTGCGGCGCGGCTTGTGCTCCACTCGTAATAGACATATAAAAGCCCATGAAAGCTACCATCATCACTATGGGAATATATGACTGTACGGCGGCATTCACTATGGCTATTATGACCTGGCTGACGTTGATCGGCAGCGGCACTGTCACAAGGCCTATAATAAAACCTATCACAAGCGATATCAAAAGGCTTATGACAAGCATTGCCGCGAAAAGCCCGAGCGTACGCCAGAAATTGGCTTTTGCCGTCGCCAGTCCCTTTTTGAGAGACGCTACAGTCCCCAGATCATCCACTACGATAGAATATATCGGGTATACCAGCAGCGTTATAACTGCCACAGCGACTATAGTTATGAGAGTCGCGACTATGCTTCTTGTGGCTATATTATCCCCCAAAAGCAAAAGGCCGGCACTTATCAAACTGAGTACAAGGACTATACCCACCGCTATCAGGATATACAGCAGCAAGAGCCCCAGTATCCTTAAGTAGAATTTCTTCCCATAATTGGTAAACTGCGCCATACTGGCCATTGCCGTCTTGATCTGATCCTTGACGAGACCCAGCGCGCCTCCCTGAAGAAAAATAAATATCAGGAAGAACAGGATACTTGATACTATTGATACGGCCACGATCCCCGGATCCCCTACTCTTTCCGGATTGGCGAGAGGGAGGCTTATAAGCCCTATAACCACATTAAAGATAAAGAACACCAGTACAACGTTCATCAGCTTTGATGTCAGAGCAAAGCCCTTCTTTACTGCTTCAAAAATACCCATACATAACCTCCTTAGAACAGGAATTTAAAAAAATTTTCTCTTTTCATGACTCAAAACAAGGATATACTAATTAAGAGTATAATGATATTGAATATAAAGTCAAACCCCGCGTGCCTAAATAATCATTAACATCCTTATACCTCCCTGCGGTCATCCAGGGCTCTCTCCAGCGTGGTCACATCAGCATATTCAAGACTGCCCCCGGCAGGCACGCCCCTCGCGAGACGCGAAACCTTTACCTTGTACGGTTTGAGGACCTCCGCCAGATACAATGCCGTGGTCTCCCCTTCGATGGTAAAATCAGTAGCTACGATAACCTCTTTCACGTCACCCTTCTTTACCCTTCCGATAAGGTCCTTTATTTTCAGGTCATCCGGACCCACGCCGTCTATCGGCGACAGTTCCCCCAATAATACATGATACACTCCACTGTACGAACCGCTCTTCTCCATAGCTATGACTCCGCTTGGGCCCTCCACCGCGCATATGATAGAGGTGTCTCTCCCTGGATCGGAACATATCGAACAGACGTCGCCGTCAGACAGGTTATTGCATCTGGTACAGAACTTTACGTTCTGTTTTACCTCACGGATACATTTAAGAAGATCCTCGGCATCCGCGCGTGAGGACTGAAGGATGTGAAATGTCAATCTTTGAGCGGAGCGCGTGCCGATACCCGGCATTTTCCGGAACGCGTCTATCAGCTGTGCCATGGGCCGGGGAAACCCTTTAGACATTATTCCCCCCCCGTGATATCCCGTACAACATGACCGCCGAAGACGTCCATGGCTTTTTCTATAACGGGTTTCATTTTTTCTTTTTCCTGTGTCTGTTTCTCGGTCTTTATGGATTCACTCGCGCGGTCTTCGAAAGAGGCCTCAAGAAGCGTGAACTCATATACCGGAGAGAACCCCGTTACCTTACTGACGGCTTCCTCCAGAATACGCTTATTGCTGTCCGCCTCAAGAGCTTCCTTCTGAAAAGCATGGTCCTGGGGAAACCCTATAGTTATCCTGTCTTTCGTTAATTGTACGGGTTTTGCCGTATACAGGTAAGTATGCACTGACATCTTCCTGCTCTTTATATAGTTGAGTATGGCCTTCCATTGAACCTGGGGCGTCCCGACATCCGGAGGAAGCATATCGTTGTCCTCTTCCCCGTTCTCTTCTGTCTCGTCAAAAGAACCGTCTTCGGCCGGCGGTTCGGCAAGGCCGGCAGAGGACGTCTTGCTCCTCTTTGGAGAAGGTGTGTCTTTCTGCTGAGTCTCCGCCGGTTTTGTTCTTACCGGTCGAGGGGCCGGCGCGGCGGATGTATCGCTGATCGTCACAGTGCCCGCGGAAGGCGACCTTTTGTCCAGCTTTTCAAGTACTCCCGAAAGAGAAAAGATATCTCCCCGGCGGGTAAGTCTTACAAGGGTTATCTCTAGCGGAGCTCTAGTGGATACGGTACCCTTCATCAAAGTCACGCAATACGACAGATTCTGCAGCACGTAAAGTATCTCCTCTATCGACAGCTGCTCGGCCTGAGCTTTGAGTTCTTCCAGCTCATCTTTTGAAAGAGCCATATCCGCGGTAGGCGCGCCTGTCGTATTAAGGACCATTATGTCCCTGAAATGACTGACCAGATTATTTACAATAAATACCGGGTCTTTGCCGTCATTTATCATTTCTTCCAGTATATTGATGAAGCCGACCGGATCGTTCCCTATAACAGCCTGCGCAAGGGCCAGTATCCTGTCCCTGTGAACCATTCCCAGAAGCTCCACCACATCTTCCGGCATTATTTTTTTTCCCGAAAAAGACACCATCTGATCCAGGATGACAAGTCCGTCACGAAGGCTTCCGTCCGCGCCTCGGGCTATAAGAAGCGCCGCGTTTTCATCAATATCTATTTTTTCCTTTTTAGCGATATCCATGATGCTGTCGAATGTAAGCTGCGGGGGTATCCTTTTAAACTCGAACCTCTGACATCTGGACATTATCGTAGGCAACACTTTATTCGGCTCAGTGGTGGCAAATATGAACTTTACGTGCGCGGGCGGCTCTTCCAGAGTCTTAAGAAGCGCGTTGAACGCTCCGGCTGAAAGCATGTGGACTTCGTCTATTATGTAGATCTTGTACTTGCCTTTTGACGGTGAGAACTGCACATTCTCA
>CAZUYM010000107.1:4159-4695 GCA_964624805.1 uncultured Planctomycetia bacterium | reverse complement strand
CATGGACGTCGAGGTTCAATCCTTTGCCATCGTCATACAACCGCTGTGCCCTGTACTCAGCGTCATCACCTGTATCGTCACAGGGAGAATAACCGTTCTCCTTCAATACCCGCTCCACCCCTTCCATATCATCCACAAGGATATCCACGTCAGCAAAACTCCTGAAGGCGGCATCCTCATATACATCCATCATGAAGGGCAGTCCCTTGAGAAACAATACCTTTATGCCAGCCTGTTCGAAAGCTTCGTTTATCCTGACGACACGCTTCAAAATACGCGTGTTGTTAGCAAACACGCGAGCGGTCTCTCCACGCAAAGCTCCCAGCACATGTTCCGGGACATTCTCAAAAGGCTGGATATTGCGATAGAGAAGTGCTCCTGTTTGATAAAGGTCACTGAGCTTCAGGAAAGTATCCCAATCTATATTGGTTTTAAGACATGCCGAGACATTCTGCCTGTGAGAACTCGACATCTCTTTGCGGGAGAGCGACAGGAGGAGCCTGTCTTCGCAGGCAAGGTCCGTTAGGTCTTGAGTA
>CAZUYM010000107.1:0-4149 GCA_964624805.1 uncultured Planctomycetia bacterium | reverse complement strand
CATGTGACGGTCAGAGCCGTATTTGTCATCGATCGTATCGGCTATCTTTTGAAGGAATTTTTCGGCGAAAACAGGATTCCTGTCCCTGTGCCTTAGAAAACTGCTCACCAGGACTTTTCCATCATCCAGCGGCTCTAAAAAAGCTTCGCCGCTCCTGGTGCCGCCCACAAGAGCATATACCTTGTTCTGCCCCTCCCCTCCTACATCAATGAACATGAGGCCGGAATAGAAGCGCTTTCTCAAAGAAATATACAGAGAACTGCGGGAAATGAAAAGAAGGACCGGGTCAATAAACCTTCTCCTGAACAGGAACGGCGTGAGGTCGTGCCGGGAAAGGAAACCCAGGATCCTGTTAAAGAAACGCCAGGGCAAAACTTTCATATTACGGGTTTTCCCGCTGGTTTTTTTTACGCTTAGAACTTTTCCCAGGATATCTTCATGCGGTATTCTCGCTGTGAACGCTCGCGGCTCATTGTCGCCTTTAAGAAACATGAACGGCTCATCTTTTGGTATGGATATTACGCGGTGGGCTACCAGTTCTTTAAGTTCCTTGTCGTCATATATCACCAGGTCTCCCGGAAGTATTTCCTCGAATGGAACTTTCTCGGAAAGGCACTCATCAAGATCCCCCAAAAAGGGGAGCATACTCTGTCCTTCAACTATATGCTTCATATTTTTAGAATGATCAGTTATTCAGACCTTCAACCCGCCGGCTTTACACTGTCCTACGGCAAATCCGCCTTCCCAGCATTTCTGCCCAAAAGCGCTCGGGCCGGCCTTGCAGTCCACTCCGGGCTGATGCTCCGATCCCGATGAGCAGCCGCTCAATGCCTGTATACCTTGATTACATAAGTTAGCGGCATTTCTTCCAACATTACACTGGGCATTCGCATTGCGGCCCGACCTGCAATTCTGAGCCTGAACGCTGTTGCCGACACCACCTGTGATGTTATATACAACCGGGGGAATATATTTCTTTTTTTTCTTCATCTCTCCTCCTGTATCATGTATCCCACGAATCCCGTGTCTTCAAGCTCTTTCAGAAAAAGGCCGCAGTCCTCAATCGCTTTCTCCCTGGGGATCTCATATTCCTCCGAAACCGACCCGGCTATATCATCCAGATCCCTTTTCCCGTCACACTTGTCCCAGATAAAAATACCCGTAGAATTTATACAAAGAAGGTTCCCGTCCGCCGGGTCAAAAAGAAGCGCTTCCTTCTCTTCTACACGTGAAACTATGTCGGGATTCTTTACCGGAAATCTCTTTCCCATGCCTGCTCCTCTTTTTTAACTGATAAATGCTGGCCGCCAATACAACTTTCTTCCAAAACAAGTATTTCGTCAGCGAATTTGGTTCCGGACTCCCTGTGCGTCACAAAAATAACCTTAAGATCCGGAAAATCCGACCTGATATTATGAAATATCTCCTCTTCCATTCTAGAATCCACGAACGACGTGGCTTCGTCCATAATAAGAAGTCTTGGGTTTCGATATAACGCGCGTGCTATAGCTATACGCTGCTTCTGCCCGCCCGAAAAAGAGGCCCCGCCTTCACCGACATTGCTATTATACCCCAGGGGAAGGCTTCCCGCAAGTTCGTCTATTTTCGCGCAGCGCAACACCTTTTCGAAACCGGCCTCGTCAAGTTTTTCTCCCAGCAGTATGTTATTAAGTAAAGTGTCATTCAAAAGATAGGGTTCCTGATGAACTACAGAGATCTCCCTGATAAAACTATTTCTGTCTATTTTGAATATATCCGCCTCCCCCCAAGCTATACTTCCTTCCCAGGGTTCAAAAAGACCCGTCAAAAGCCCCAGAAGCGTTGTCTTGCCTATACCTGAAACCCCCCTTATCAAAGTCCACCTCTCGGACGATATGGAAAAATTAAGTTTCTCAAAAACAGGCCTCTCGGCCGTATAGCCAAAACTTATATCCCTAAATTCCAGTTCACCGCCCAGGGCACTTGCAGCGGCAACCTCGCGGCCTAAACGCTCTTCCTGCCTGCCGGAAAGCTCTTTGATCAATAACGCGCAGCGCGCAAGTGAAGGCTTTTCCTCACTGAGGTTCTGAAAAGCGTTGTTGGCTTTTTCCAATTCCCCCAAGATCAGAGCCGTATACATTAAAACCGCGCTCAAAGACCCGAAACTTAAGTTTCCCTTTATGACAAGATACCCTCCCAAAAGCCAGAAAACAGCCGCGTTCACCCGAGTGAAGACACTGCTTATAAAGTGCGCCTTTCTCGAGATCTTATCGCTTTTAAAAGACCTCCATACCCTCTCTTTGAATATGGATATAACCCTGCCAAGAGCCCAACTCTCTTTCGCGTAGCTTTTGATAAGCCTGAGATTGTAAATGATATCGTGAATAGTGCGATTGTGTTTTCTAAGAAATTCCAACTCCTCTGTCCTGTATTTCTTTCTCCTCCGGGCAGACCAGGCGGCATGCAGAAAGACCGAAGGAACAGCAATAAAAACGAGAAGCGTAAGGGGCAGAGAGATCATCGCGGATAAGACAAATAAAACGGGTATTTTTATTACCGTTACCAGCGACGGTAATTCCCCGAACATAAGGTTCTCTATATTCCCGTAGTCATAGCCTAAAATAAAGACATTGTCAGCGGAACTCAGTTTTTTTATATCCAGATAGTTCATCCCCAGAAGTCTTTTCGCAAGGTCATAGTTGACATCCACTGAAAATCCTGTCTTTACCTTGCCCGTAATCCTCCAGGAGAGATAACCTACCGTATGTACTATGAGATACACGCAGACCCCCAGAACGGTAAGCGAGGCGAATACTTTCATGTTCTTCGCGAAGATACCGTTGTCGAGAGCGTTCTTCGTTATGTATATGATGGCTATCCCGAACGGGAATGAAACCAGTTTCAACATAGACGCCATCAGCAGGGACGCCCTCCATCTTCTCAGATGCCCCACCGAATATGTGACTATGACTCGTACATCTTTGTACAGAGAATTCACATCCGCGAAAAACTGTCTCTGGTCGTTTAGGATATTTTTAAACATTCGCGTATCTCCGAACCTTTTTTAAACCCCATCAGTTTAACCTCCACCTCGCTGTACATGCGGGAAAGAAAATCGAACGTTCTTTTTCTGCACAAAGCAATGTACTCTTTACCGGCACCTGTCGGATAAAGGCCGCATGCTTCGGGTAAGATATGCCTTATCGCCTCTAAAGATGACAGGTCCCGGACAAAATTACTTTCTGCTTTCTCCAAAAAGTATACGCATCTTATTCTATACCTGCTGGAAGACGTACCATTTTTTAAGCCGACCGGATGCCTCTGCACGTAATACGCACCGTCGATGCATCTCAAAACGCTCGATTCATCGTCGATGACCTCGACGTCTTCGTATCGGGACAGGCTCTCGGATATAGTGCTTTTTCCCCCGCCGGAAGGTGCGACAAAAAGGTACGCCTCTTCGTCGATCACCACGGAAGCACAATGCATAAACACTATATCGATATTGTTCTGGAATTCCAGAAACGACCTGTTGAGCTCATAGGCGGTTAAGAACTCCATAGAAACGTCGCCTTCGTAGACACAAAATGTTTTCCTCTCTCCCGCGTCAAAAACCTCCCAAAAAGGCCTTTTAAGCTGTTTAAGAAGGTCGGGGGACATCGTCCCCGTTTCTCCCCTGAGAAAGAATATCTCCATATCAGTATTTCTATCAGAGCTGATCACCGAAGGAAATCTGTCGGCGAGATCGTCATTGAAATTAACGAAATTCATCCGGCAAGTGACTCCCATGGATTCTATAAAAAATGTTCTCATTTTACATTGATCTCTGACGGCATTAGACGGGTCGCCGGGAAAATTCCCATTTCATACGCTTCCTGGCAAAACCAGAAAGGAGCCGTTATGTTTTTTTTGTCGTGATAAACTGCGGCCCTGCATCCGCCCTGGCATCTGCGTTTGTGAACACATTTTCCGCATACGCCTTCCAGATCTCCGGGAAGTGAACTCCTGATTTTCCCTAGAAAGGGATTATTAAGCCATATTTCCTTTATCGCAGCGGGATCATCCTTAATATTCCCGAATACAAGACTCTCCTCCGTATAACCTATTCCACATATGGATACATCTCCGTTAGCCAATATCCCAAGAATACCTTTTATGGCGCATGTCCCG
>CAZUYM010000106.1:0-4784 GCA_964624805.1 uncultured Planctomycetia bacterium | reverse complement strand
GTTTGCGAATTATTCCAGAGGAAAACCGCATCGTTTTGGATTTTTCAACAATAGCCGATACAAATCTTTAGCTCTCCTTTATCCTCGTGATCTGCTTCGCGAGGTCGTTTATTTCTGTATTCCAGTATTCGTTTGTTCCCCAGCCGGGGGCGAGGTTGGAGAAACCTCCGTCGGCTACCTGATGGGCGCACCAGGCGGTGAAATGAATGTAGCGCATAGCGCGCAAAGGTTCTATCAGTGCGAGGCTCGTACGGTCAAAATTGCGGAATGTCTCATATCCTTCTATGAACAGGTTCAGTTCATGTCTTGAATCCTTGAGGTACCCGGGAAGCAGCATCCATACGTCATGTATCGGCGTGCCTACGGCCATATCATCAAAATCGATCATGTAGAAAGATTCTTCAGAACGGGATATAATATTAGCCGAATAACAATCACCATGTATCCGAATAAGCGGCTTATCTTTAAAAAGAGGGTCTATCAGACCGATAAGTTCCCCGGTGATGTCCGAGAACTGGCCGGCGAGTTCTTTCGGGACAAGGCCTCGTTCGAGGATAAAGTCTATATGATCGCGTGTAGCTCTCGTGGGGGTTAGGGTGATCCGGTCTTTTGGCATCCGTTTTGCCCCGACATTATGCACCCGGGACAGCAGGCGTCCAAGTTCAAGCCATTGTTCCTCAGAAAATTCATCGCAATTGCGGCCGCTTTTCTTCGGAAAAACAGCGAACATTATGTCTCCGACTTCGCCTATGGTTTTTGAACCCTTTAAGGGAAGAGGGGCGATAACCGGTATTTCATCTTCCGCGAGTTCCAGGAGAAAATCATGCTCGTCCTGCAGCGCTTCTTTCGACCATCTGCCCGGGCGGTAGAACTTTATGACTATACCCGTACCATCTTCCGCTGCAAGCTCAAAAATGCGGTTTATATAGCTCTTATATGGCCGGCATAGTCCTGTCAGGCGTGTGTCGAGCTCTTCTTCAGCGACCCTGATTATGGTCTCATGCGTAAGCGAAGCAAAATGAGGTGTCTGGTCTGTGCTGTTCATGAATCACAGTATATCGTATATAGCCGACAATGTGAACGGGAAATTGTGAATTGGGAATAGAGAATGGGGAATTGATTAAGGATATCAGGGGATCAGGGGATTAGGGAAAGCGTAAACGCAATGTTTTGCCCTGGTATCCCGCCTCTACTAGCATCTAGAATCCAGCATCTAGCATCAATCTCTTATCCTTATCCCTTGCCTCCCGTCCAGCCCGCGCTGTATAATGATTCACATGGGTTACAAAGAAATTACTATAAAATTGCCGACTGATTATTCCGAGGATCAGCTTAGAATAAAAATTGAAAAAAAGCTGAAAATAAAAGAATTTTCCTGGCAAATCAAGAGAAAAAGCCTAGATGCCAGAAAAAGGTCTGATATTCATTGGCAGTTATTGGTCGCAGTTTCGTCAGCTCACATTAATGGCCCATCTCCCGAATTATCTCCTTCGTTAGACATTCCACACAGAAAAACAAAAGAAAAGGTTATTGTTGTTGGCAGTGGACCTGCAGGATTCTTTTGCGCTTTTGTCCTCCAAAAAGCGGGATTTAATACGACCCTGATCGAACGTGGGTCTGAGGTTAAGAAAAGAGCAGAGGGTATACGGAATTTTGAAAAAACCGGAGAGTTTGATCCCCTTAGCAATTATGCCTTTGGGGAGGGAGGTGCCGGCACGTTTTCTGACGGGAAACTTACGTCCAGGTCTAAGCATATATCTTTAGAAAGAGAGTTCATACTCTCCAGTTATGTCGACGCCGGAGCTCCGGAAGAAATAAAGTATATCACGCATCCTCACCTTGGAAGCGAGAATCTTATAAAGATCGCGGGAGCTCTTAGAAAGCAGTTTTTGGATATTGGCGGGAAGTTGCTTTTTGAGACATTTCTGGAAGATATAAAGAGCAAAGAAGGAAAAGTCTGTGAAGTTATAACGAACAGGGGAACGATAGAAGCAGACAAACTGGTTATTGCTCCGGGCAATGCTGCTTATGAGACTTACAGGATGCTAAATGCCCGGGGGGTGGAATTCAGGACAAAGAGTTTTGCTATAGGCTGCCGCGTGGAACATCCCCAGGAGATCATCAATGAAGCTCAATGGGGCAGAAAAAGCTTGAGTGGCGTTAAGGCGGCGGAGTACAGGCTTACTTCATCCGGAGGTGGAGGATTCCCGGTATATACGTTTTGCATGTGTCCCGGGGGAAGCATTGTTCCTTCTACGGCGTACGGAAATACAAACATAGTGAACGGCATGAGTTTTTACAACAGGGACGGAAAATTTTCAAATGCGGCTTGTGTGGCGGGTATTAGTCTGGATAGATTGCATGGCGAAGAGGTAGCCCCGATGGAAGCTCTTGATTGGCTTGAAGGTCTTGAAAGAAAGTTTTATGAATATTCCGGCAGCTTTAAAGCGCCATTTTGTACTATTCAGGATTTTGTTGAAAAGAAAGAAACTAACGGAACCTTTGAAACAAGTTATCCATTGGGGTTAGAGCCTGCAGCTTTATGGGACCTACTGCCTGAAAAAGTCAGCGATTCGATAGCCGCGGGGCTTAAAGACTTCAGTAGAAAAATAAAAGGGTTTGATAAAGGCATCATTTTGGGGCTTGAGAGTAAAAGTTCCGCTCCGATCCAGGTTTCCAGAGAAAGGGATGGTCTTTGTTCAGGCTTTGAAAACCTCTATGTCGTCGGAGAAGGAAGTGGTTGGTCAGGAGGGATCATCTCAAGTGCCGCTGATGGCATAAAAGCCGCGCTGGATATCATTAAAAAGGTTTAAATTGCAGAAGCTATGAAAAAGAATACGACAATAATAATTGGCGGGGGGCCTGCCGGGATAATGGCAGCGATAAACGCCGGTTACGCCAAAACGGAAGTGATGCTTATCGAGAAGAATGAATATCTCGGGAGGAAGCTTCTAATAACAGGCGGCGGACGGTGCAACCTCACAAACGCGTGTCCGACAGAAGATTTTATATCGCATTATTCTAAAACCGGAAATTTTTTGCGGGATGCCTTTAAGGCTTTTGATAATAACGACCTTATATCGTTTTTTGTAGAAAGAGGCCTGGCTGTACGTACGGAACCGGACGGGAGAGTTTTTCCCGTGACGGATAAAGCATCGAGCGTTCTTGATGTGCTTCTTGAGGAACTGAACGCTTTGAATGTAGATATTTTGTCCAAAACAAGTGTAAAAGAAGTTGTTGTATCTAAAGATACCGTTGCGGGAGTTTTATGTAAAAACGGGACCCGTATCAAGGCAGATAAAGTCATTATCGCTACCGGCGGTCTTTCTTATAAGACTACGGGATCTACCGGGGATGGCTTAAATATGGCTGAGAAACTCGGGCACAAGATCGTTCCATTAAAGCCCGCGCTGGTGGCTTTGGCTTTAGAGGGCACTGTCCCTGGAAAGCTGGAAGGTGTCTCAATTGATGATGTGAGACTTACGTATAGATCAGGCAGAAAAAAAGTCGTATCCCAAAAGGGGAGTATAATTTTTACAAGTGACGGGATATCCGGTCCTGTAACACTTTCTTCCAGCTCTAAAGCTGTGGACTGGCTGGGAGAGGGAGAGGAAGTGTCCCTGGAGATCGACATATTGCCTGAGCTTGCTTTCCAGGATGCAGAGGGCTTGATCATTAAGAAACTCTCTGAGTCTTCCGGAAAAGAAATAAAGACTGTTCTGAAAGAGTTTGCGCCTGCCCGCTTTTGCGATATTCTTTTAGATCTTTCAAATATCCCGCAGGATAAAAAAGCCGGTCAATTGGCATCCAAGGATAGAAAAAGTCTTTTAGAGCTTTTAAAGGGATTAAAATTCAACATCGCAAAGACCGTGTTGTTTGAAAAAGCGAGGATAACACGCGGTGGAATATCCGTGAAAGAGATAGACCCCAGGACCATGGAGTCAAGGAAGGTAAAAGGGCTGTTTTTCGCGGGCGAAATGATAGATATTGACGGTGATTGCGGGGGATTCAACCTGCAGGCGGCGTTTTCGACTGGTTGGCTGGCGGGGCGTTCTGAGGGAGGAGGGTTGAAGGATAAGGGATAAAATATAGGTAGGGGCTGTTTCTCAACCTCAACCTAAATCTTAACCTGAAAATACTAAAGGAGTACAAACATGAAGAAACTTGTTTTTTTTGTCAGTTCTGTGATATGTGTCATGGTGATAGCGGTTTCAGGAGTTCATGTATCGTGGGCCAAACCCGGCAAAACTATAGTCACCGACAAAATAATACTTCCTTCAGGGCCTGAACAATACATCGAGGTACGCCACATAGTCGTTAAGGGGTCCAATGAGGAGATAGGCAAGGCTCTCGCCGACATAGCCCGGAAAGACTATGACGCGGATCTCGTAAAATATACTTCTCCTATATACGCCAAAGCCCGGCTTGACTACATGAAGAAGAATTATCCTATTTTAAAAGAGCGAATGGGCGGCGTAGCCCGGTCCTATGGGCTAGTCCTGGATAAAACGGACTATGACACAAGCAGTCTTTATTATTCCAGATCCGCGCCGCGGTGTTCCGCTATATTTTTTCCCGCGGAGGTCTCCGCGAACGGCCATAACTTTTACGCGTGCAACCGGGATTATTATCTAGCCAGCATGTCCGAGGTCGTGGGTAAAAAACGTCAGCCCGGAGAAAAGGATATGTTGTCCCGGATGATCGTCCTGGAGATGTATCCGGATCAAGGATATTCCTCAATAGGGATCGGCGCCCTGGATATCCTCAGCATGCATATAGATTCC
>CAZUYM010000105.1:0-4935 GCA_964624805.1 uncultured Planctomycetia bacterium | reverse complement strand
GGCACACACCAGGAACTAACCATAAATCCTCTTTTTTATTATGGTTAGTTTCTGCGAAGTTTCCGGGCACACACCAGGAACTAACCATAAATCCTCTTTTTTATTATGGTTAGTTTCTGCCAGGTTAACTCATTGAAAAATGATAAAGAAAATCGTCATCCCCGCGGAAGCGGGGATCAAATGAAAATATTTTTATTTTTATGTGATCCCGGATATTCGCCTTCGGCGAATTCCGGGATGACGTTCGTTTGTCACAAATTTCCCTATATAGTACCACCCTCAAGCGACAGCATCATGTCGCGTTAGATCAAAGATTCTGACGAGGGATCGTGTTTTTTGCGGGTTCCCCGCGCCTTTTCCAGAGAGTTCGTAGCATAGCAGTATTTACACCCGTAAATACAGGTGTTATTTACCCCTATATCCTTAGAAACAACGCAATTACATGATTTACGCTGATTCGCGTCTTTCTTCCGGGAGAGAGGATGCCCGATGATACTGGAGATAAGATCGGCATCTATACAGCTGCCGTGAGGTATTTCATATTCAGACAGGTCTATTTTCTCGGCACAGGATAAAAGGCTGAACCCTTTTATCCACGCCGTCTCAGCCATAAATGATACCAGCGGCAGGTACGCCGCGGGTTCAAAAGCATCTTCGGGCAGTTCAAAAGTATCGGACGTTTCCTTTTGTATTCTTGAGGTAGTTTTGCGATACGGATCTATTATACTGAATACGCATTTCCCGAAGGATCCGCCCAACTGTGTAGAGATCCGGTCAAACTGTTCTTTGTGCCACTGGAGTGTAGTCCTATTGGAAAGCAATACAGGATCGTAACGCCAGACCATCTTTTCCCTGCCGATTCGTGCGCTTAAGTTTAGAAATGTATCAACAGCCTCTGAGAGTTCAGGGCAAAAAGGGTCTATCTCGGCTGGATATCCAATGATCGTATAAAGAAAATAATACTTATACCCTTTTTTGTCGAGTTCATCCAGGTGTTTAATGAGAGGTTGCGCGTTCCTTGTCCAGAATACAAAGATCTCCACGTCTTCAGGGATAAGACTTACGCGTGAGATCTGGTTGGCATTATAAGGATTAACTACCGTACAATACCCTTCCCGTACACGGTTTATGAACCATTCCGCATAGAATGCCGGAATATCCGTTCTCCTGCTCACGCTAATGACAGTCTTATTCATAGTGGTATTCTACAGTTAATGCCGGTTAAGGTAAAGCTGGGAATCGGGAATAGAGAATTGGGAGTGGTTGAGGGATTACGGAGATTTAAGAAGAAGATTACGGAGATACTAGCTGGGCGCGGGGTGCAGGGCGCGGTTAAGATATTGGTGGATCAGGGTATTTGGGACTAGGATATCAGGATATTGGGATATCAGGGACAGAATCCGGAGTTAGATTTCTCGACTCGCGGAGTTCATCCTGAACCGAACTTGTTCTGGTTCAGGGCTCGCTCGGAATGACATTTTTTAAAAAAATGGGCAATAAAATAGCTCTTGCGGTAAACGGTAAACAGAGTGTGCGAAAAAGCTATCAGATATCGCACTGTTCACAGTTTCCAGTTTACAGTTTACTATTTAAAAAAAAGGGCGCTCTCTCTTGAGAACGCCCTTTTTAACTATTTTTCTACCCGCAGATACTTATTTCTTTTTCCCCAAAAGAAAATACAGGATCATACCGATAAGCGGCAGTATAAGTATCAGGAGTATCCAGAGAACCTTTTTGCCGGTTTCCCAGTCGCTCTTTACACAATCTACTATCGCGATAATATCCAGCACAAGAATTAAAAGACCTATAATTGTCCCCATTCCCAGCTCCTTTCGTTATGAAAATACAATTACGTTATTTTTTTCCGAATTTAGCTTTCATGTCCTTAGAAGCTTTATTTGTCTTTTTCTCGGCCATCTTAGCCTGTTTTTTAGCTTCTTTTTCCGCTTTTTTTGCGGCTCTCTTAACCTGTCTTTCAGCTATGATCTTCTGAGCTTCTTCGGGAGTTTTTCCTCTGGTGGCTATCCAGTCACCCACTTTGTCCACAGCTGATCTGTCGCTGGCATTAGCGAGAGCAGAGGCACTGGGTCCCTTTACACCTTTCGGAGCAGCGAACGCAGGCGTGCAACTCAATGCTATCGCCAGTACCAGAATAATTGCTAAAATTTTTTTCATTTTATCCTCCTTTTTTTATAAGTCTTATTGTCCGAGTCCTGCGAAACCTTTTTTCACTTCATCGGCTTTTGCTTTAAGTTGAGCCGTCAGCCCTTCCTGCGCTTCCTGGAGAAGACTCTTAGCTGCGGTGGAGTCCTTGTCCAGATAACGTAGAACATACTGTGCAATATCTACGGCACCCTGAAAGTCCTTAGAGTTGTAGAATGATTTAGCCTGCCCCACCAGATAAGTCGTCTTTTCCTGGACAGTAGCCAATGACTTGGAATAATCAATAGCGGCTGTACTTGAGCCGGCCTTCTGCGCGCCACAACCTGTGACCATAAAAGAAACCGCGATGCATAACGTTAAAATAATAGCTGCTGTTTTCCGCATTCCGTCCCCCTTCACCTTAAAAACAACCCCGTACAATATGATATTTCTAAAAAACATACCAGGTAGCTAATATAACTCATTTATTATAAAAATCAAGCTATTGCGGATATAAAAAGGCCTGCCCCTTTCGGGGACAGGCCTTTTTCGCGGGAACAGCTGTTCCCGCTCTTTTTACTTATTTAGTAGCTTTGCCACGACCAGGAGTCTGCTCAAAGATCTTGTTGGTCTTGGACTTCTGATTCGGCGTGTCCGCTATCTGTACTCTGAACAGATCTGCCGCGTCATTGAAAAAGCCACCCTTAGCCGTAGTGGATGCAGTTGTGTCTTTTGCCGCAAAGGCTGTCGCGCAGCTCATAACCAGCGCAAAGACGATAAGAATTGCTATTGCTTTCTTCATTTTGCCCCCTTTTTAAGAACGTAAATATTACTAATTAATGATATTATACCCCCATACGGCACATAAGAGCAACAATAAATACTAAAAATCGTCATTACGAAGCACTGCCTACGGAACTCATTGCAACAAAGCCGAAGTTGTGTTTTAATATATGCTTGGAAGAAAACTGCCCGAGAGGAGATCTATGTTAAGAGCGGAAGATTTTTTTGATCTGGACAAAACGCCATTCAGCACCCTTTTTAATGGGACAGATAACGTATGGGAGGCACTCAACTCTCTTAAGGACTATATAAGGAAGGTTATTGAGCCTAATGTCCCTCCTGCTGTTTCTACGGGCTCTCCTCTTCAAAAGACAGCGGTAATACATGATGGTGCACTGGTCGACGGTGATTTTAAGGTCAAAGGAGCAGCCTCAAAGGGGCAGTTACTTGTGACGGTAAACGGCAAAGAGCTGCCCGGAGCGTCTGTGATCTACGCCGGCGCGGTCCTTATGGACGATGATATCCAGATCGGCAAAGGATCTGTTATCGAGCCTGGAGCCATGATAAAAGGGCCTGCCATCATCGGAGATAATACCGAGGTACGCCAGTGCGCTTATATCCGCGGTGATGTAATTACCGGGCCCGGCTGCGTGGTTGGACATGCTACAGAAGTTAAATCGTCCGCCCTGCTCTGGGAGAGCAAGGCGGGACATTTTGCCTACATAGGAGACAGTATCCTGGGAAAAGTCAACCTGGGCGCGGGAACAAAGCTTGCCAACCTGAAAATATTCAATGAAGAGGTTGTCATAAATATAGACAAAACAAAATACGAAACGGGTTTGAAAAAATTCGGCGCTATCCTGGGTGATGGAGTCGAGATAGGCTGCAATTCTGTTACCAGTCCGGGGACACTTCTTTCCAGAGGCGTGCTTGTGTACCCGAACTCTACGGTTGGCGGGTATCATCCTGAGAAAACAATAATAAAGTTAAGACAGCAGTATGAGCTAAAAAAAAGGAGCTAATACATGGGCAAGTTGTTCGGTACAGACGGTGTTCGAGGCATAACCAACCAGGAACCTATGACTTCAGAGATAGCGCTTAAGGTAGGACAGGCCGTTGCTCATCTCGCGCGGAAGGATGGAGGGCAGACCCGGGTAGTCGTCGGGAAAGACACCCGCCTTTCCGGGTATATGCTCGAAAGCGCTCTCGTTTCGGGTCTTACTTCGATGGGGGCCGACGTCATACTTGTGGGCCCCATGCCCACTCCGGGAATAGATTTTATCGCCGAAAATATGGATGCCGAATGCGGCATAGTAATATCAGCGTCTCACAACCCTTTTGAAGATAACGGCATCAAAATATTTTTTGTCGGAGAAGGTAAACTCACCGACGAAAAAGAAGCCGAGATCGAGGAACTGGTATTCTCAGACAAGCTTAACGATCTCTTATGCCCTCCCGGGAAGATAGGAAAAGTCCTTAAGGAGGAAGACGCCCGCGGCAGATATATTGTATTTCTGAAACATACTTTTCCCCGGCGCGAGAACCTGGAGGGCCTCAAGGTCGTCCTCGACTGCGCGAACGGAGCGACATACCGCGTGGCACCCACCCTATTCACTGAGATGCGCGCGGAGACTATAAGCATCAACACTTCTCCCGACGGTATGAACATCAACCATAACTGCGGCGCTCTTCATCCCGAAGAACTGGCCGAGACAGTTGTCAGGGAAAAGGCGGATGTCGGTTTCGCTTTTGACGGTGACGGAGACAGGCTTATCGCCGTTGACGAAACAGGCACAGTGCTCACGGGGGACAAGATGCTGGCTATCTGCGCGAAACATATGAAGAAAAAGGGAGAGCTGAACAACGATCTGGTCGTTTCAACAGTGATGAGCAATCTCGGGCTGTCTAAAGCTTTCAAGGAAATGGGAATAAAGAACATACGGGCCAAAGTCGGCGATAGATACGTGCGGGAAGAGATGGTGAAGAATGGCGCGGTGCTTGGCGGCGAAG
>CAZUYM010000104.1:4141-5027 GCA_964624805.1 uncultured Planctomycetia bacterium | reverse complement strand
GAGAACTGCCCGTGCAGTACTCAGCGCCTATATCTATGAACCCGAATTCAGGAGTACTGTAGAGGATCAGGTCCTCGCTTATCCTGGAGAGATGCACCGCGATAAAACACAGCCCCGAAATAAGCTCGGCTACAAAATCCCTGTCGCTGACAGCATCTATGCTGTTAGCGGAGATCTTGCTGAAAGACAGCTTTTCGGCAACAAATTTGCGGTCCAGTTCCAGCGCGGAACCGGCCAGGGCCCCCGACCCCATTACTGATACATCCAGCCGCCCCATCGCGTCTTCCAGACGTTCGGAATCACGCTGCAGCATCTCAACGTATGCCAGGAGAAGATGCGCGAAAAGTACCGGCTGAGCCCGGTTAAGATGCGTGTACCCGGGGACAAGCGCGCCGGCGTTCTCTTCCGCCAGGGCCACTATCGCTTTCTGCAGGTTCGCGATAAGGCCTATCACAGCCTCTATGTTTTCCCTGCAGTAAAGACGCACATCGTTCACTACCTGCTCGTTACGCGACCGGCCGGTATGCAGTTTCTTCGAAGCTTCCGGCGCCACGTTCTCCACATAAGACTGTATTAGCGAATGTATGTCTTCCGCGTCGGCTAACTGCAATGTGCCGTCCTCTATCTTACCCAGCACCTCATCAAGAGCGGACAACAGCGCTTCTTTCTCCTCGCGGGAAAGAATACCACACTTCGCCAGCATCTCCACATGAGCCTGACTGCTGAGACAATCATATTTTGCGAGTTTGCTGTCGATATCAAGGCTTGATGTGAACTTCAAAACGTTCGCATTCAGCCCTTTCTTATCGAACCTTCCACCCCATAATTTGCTCATATCTATCCCCTTATTTAGTCGCTAGTCGCTAGTCGTTAGTCGCTAGTTCTG
>CAZUYM010000104.1:0-4041 GCA_964624805.1 uncultured Planctomycetia bacterium | reverse complement strand
ATATTGATCGCTTATCTTTTATCCAACTGGTCGCTAGTCGTTAGTCGCTAGTTCTGATATTGATCGCTTATCTTTTATCCAACTGGTCGCTAGTCGTTAGTCGCTAGTTCTAATATTGCTCGCCTATCCTTTAGGCGCCGTCTTTCAACTAACGACTATTCACTATTCACTAGCGACTATTTTTTATACGGCATCGCCCACAGATCTATAAAACCCTTGGCAAGCGACTGGTCAAATACGTCGCCCTCACCGTAAGTAGCAAGTTTCAACTTATATCGGGAGTTGGGGCTTTTCCTGCCGCATACTGTAACACTGCCTTTGTACATCTTCAGTTTTACTTCTCCCGAAACCAGTACTTGAGTCTCATCCACAAAAGCGTCTATCGCGCTTTTTACCGGAGTAAACCACAGACCGTAATAGACGATTTCCGCGTATCTGTCCGCCAATGACTGTTTATACCTTCTGGTCTCCCTGTCGAGTATAAGTTCCTCGAGAGCGCCATGGGCGGCATAAAGTACCGTCGACGCGGGCGCCTCGTATATTTCCCTCGACTTTATCCCCACCAGACGATCCTCGACCATATCCACCCTTCCGATCCCGTGAGCGCCGGCCATTTTATTCAATTTGCCGACAAGTTCTACCGGAGCATACTTGCGGCCGTTGATCGAGACCGGTATCCCCTTCTTGAACCCTACCGTCACGTACTCAGCTTTCGCGGGCGCCTTATCAGGAGGAGTTACACTTATGAACGTATCAGTCGGCGGCTCGAACCACGGGTCTTCCAGCTTACCGCTCTCTATGCTTATCCCCCACAGATTCAGGTCTATGCTGTATGACTTTTTCTTTGTCTGCTCGATCGGCACCT
Source organism: uncultured Planctomycetia bacterium (assembly GCA_964624805.1). Lineage (GTDB taxonomy): Bacteria > Omnitrophota > Gorgyraeia > Tantalellales > Tantalellaceae > Tantalella. Next base: position 3,176 of record CAZUYM010000104.1, on the reverse strand, counting down.
TGTGTTTTTTCGCGTAATCTATCTCTGATTCGCGCGTGGTTAGTTCCCACTCCCGCACCGGAGCCATGACCTTGAGGCTCGGGCCTTTGATGTGAAAAGTAACTTCAAACCTCACCTGGTCGTTCCCCTTTCCGGTACATCCGTGAGCGACCGCTACCGCGCCTTCTTTTTTTGCCACAGATATCATGGCTTCCGCGATCAGAGGCCTGGAAAGCGCGGTGGCCAGATTGTATTTCCCCTGGTACAAAGATCCCGTCTTAAGCGCCTGAAAAGCGTACTCGGTGATGAACTTTTTCTTCAGGTCTCCCACTATGCATTTAGTGGCGCCGATTTTGAGCGCCCTTTTTCGCGCGCGTTCGGTGTCATCACCCTGTCCCACGTCGGCCATGTAACAAACGACCTCATATCCGCGTTCCATAAGCCATTTGATTATAACGGAAGTATCCAGTCCCCCGGAATACGCGAGCACTATCTTTTTTTTCTTCGCCATGTGTGATCTCCTTTTTATGGTACCGAGTCCTGGGTACCGAGTGCCGGGTCAACTCGATGCCCGGTACCCGATACCCGGTACTTTAATCAGCTAGCAAACGCAACAGGATAGCCTTCTGCACGTGCATCCGGTTCTCTGCCTGGTCGTATATTATCGAATTTTTACCGTCAATAACATCGGTTATCTCCTCGCCCCTGTGCGCGGGAAGACAATGCATTATAAGCGCTCCGTCAGGAGCGGACTTCATCAGCTGTTCGTTCACCTGAAACCCGGAAAAATCCCGCAGCCGTTTTTCCTTTTCCTCTTCCTGTCCCATGCTGGTCCATACATCCGTATACACCACATCGCTTCCGGCGACCGCCTCGCGCGGATCCCTCGATATCTCCACAAGCGATTTATTCTCTTTCGCGATAGCCATAGCTTTCTCTAAAATGCTTTTATCCGGATCGTACCCTTCCGGGATAGCGGCTTTGATATTAAGACCGGTCTTCGCGCACACCATAAGAAGCGAGTTGAAAACATTATTACCGTCTCCCACGTAAGAAAGGGTGACTTTTTTCAGCGTCTTTTTCTTTTCTAGTATCGTAAAAAGATCGCTCAGTGCCTGACATGGATGAGCCATATCCGAAAGGCCGTTTATAACCGGGACATCTGAATACCTGGCAAGCTCTTCAACGTCTTTATGGGAAAAAACCCTCGCGACCATGCCGTCTACGTACCGTGAAAGAACGCATCCCACATCTTTTGGCGTTTCACGTTTCCCCATGGCTATTTCCCTGGGGCTAAGGTACAGCACATAACCTCCGAGCTGGACCATAGCTACTTCGAAGGATATCCTCGTCCTGTTCGAAGGTTTCTGAAAAAGAAGCGCCAGAGTCTTGTCCTTAAAAATCCTCTTTTTAGATAACGGCGCCTTCTTCAGTTTTCCCGCCAGTTTCATGAGACTTAAGATCTCCCGCTTGCTCATGTCCTCTATAGTTATCAGGTCTTTTTTCTTCATATAGTCTCCATCACTTTAGAAAGCGTTTTTATTGCCAGATCCACATGCTCAGCGGTAATTGTGATCGGCGGCATTATCCTCAATATGTTGCCCTGCGTGCAGTTTATCAGGAGCCCCTCCTTCATACATTCTGTCGCGATGAATGAGGCGTCCTCGATCCCCAGTTCCACGCCTATCATGAGACCCTTGCCCTTCACCATCTTTATGACCGGAAACTTCTTCTTGAGTTTTTCCAGCTCCGACACCAGATATGCCCCCATCTCCACAACATTACGCAGGAGATCCTCTTCCTCAACGGCATCGAACACGCCTAACGCGGCGGCGCATACTATGGGGCTTCCCCCGAAAGTGCTAGCGTGCGACCCCGCGGGAAGGACATCCTTGTGCTTTTCGTTCACAAGCAGCGCTCCTATGGGCAGCCCGCCGCCAAGAGACTTGGCCATCGTAATAGCGTCAGGTTCTATATCAAAAAGCCTGTAAGCGAACATCTCACCGGTACGGCCCATACATGTCTGAACTTCATCCAGTATCAGCAGTATGTCCTTTTCGCGGCATATTTTGCTCAATTCCTGCATGTATCCCTTATCCGCAACATTTATCCCGCCTTCCCCCTGGATGGGCTCGAGCATGACCGCCGCTGTCTTGTCAGTCACTGCGTCTTTAAAAGCGTCAATATCGTTAAAAGGCACGTGCTTGAACCCTTCCGGTAAAGGCGCAAACCCTTTCTTGACCTTATCCTGTCCCGTAGCCGTAAGCGTGGCCAGAGTACGGCCATGAAACGACTTTTCCATCGTTATGATCTCATACCTGTCCGGATAACCGTGACGGCGGGCCAGCTTGATAGCTCCCTCGTTGGATTCCGCGCCGCTGTTCGAAAAAAAGACCTTACCCGGAAAAGAGTACTCTATTATTTTTTTCGCCAGCTGTGGCTGAAGCTCGTTGTAAAAATTGTTCGATACATGCAGTATCTTCTCCAGCTGGTCTGTCAGCCGGGCAACGACTTTAGGATGCCTGTGCCCGACACCGCTCACAGCCCATCCCGGGAAAAAATCCAGATATTTTTTCCCTTCAGAATCCTCCACCCACACACCGTCACCCTTTACCAGGCAAAGGTCCTGGCGGGTGTACGTGGAAAGCACATACTCTTCATACATTTTTTTTATTTCATTCAGCTTCATCTTTTTTTTCTTCTCCGCTAATAATTTCCGTCCCGATACCCGTGTCAGTGAAGATCTCCAAAAGCAGCGCGTGTGAAAGGTTCGCCTCGACTATATGTGACTTCCTCACACCCCCACGAAGAGCGTGCAGGCAGGCGTTCGTTTTTGGGACCATCCCTCCTTCTATAACATCCGTCTCTATGAGATGTTTCGCCGTTTCAAGCGTCAGCGAATGAAAGAGCGAATCGGGATCGTCTTTATCCTTCATAACTCCCCTCACGTTAGTCAGAACGACGAACTTCTCGGCATCAAGCGCTATCGCTATGTTCGACGCGGCTTCGTCCGCGTTGATATTATACAGTTTGTTATCCTTCCCCTTACCTACGGGGCAGATCACCGGTATAATATTAGTATCCAGCAGCCTCTTAAGTACCGTTGTGTCTATTGTAACGACTCTGCCGACGTAACCCAGGTCCGATCCTTCCCTTTTCTCGGCCTGAATAATATTGTTCTCTTTGCCGCTCAACCC
>CAZUYM010000103.1:0-5033 GCA_964624805.1 uncultured Planctomycetia bacterium | reverse complement strand
GAAGCGGCGCTCAAGAGTTTTTTAAGATATCATGTTAACAGGCCGATGAGGTCGCTGGGTTTTCTCGAGCAGATGGAGAAAACAGGAGTGGTAAAGATATAGTCATCAGTCATCAGTGATCAGTTATCAGATAGACAGGGAGAACATGGGAAATAAAAAAGAAAATAAGAAGGATAAAGTTCAGCAGGAAGAAGTGGTAAACGTCGGGCTGAAGGATATTGCCAATCTTTGCAAAAGGCGCGGGTTTATTTTTCAGGACAGTGAGATATACGGCGGCATAGGAAGCGTCTGGGACTACGGTCCTCTCGGGGTCGAACTTAAGAGGAACGTCAAGGACCAGTGGTGGAAAAGTATGGTCTATGACCGCAGCGACGTGGAAGGGCTTGATGCCGCGATACTGATGAACCCTCAGACCTGGAAAGCGTCAGGTCACGTGGCGTCTTTTGCCGATATGATGGTCGACTGCAGGGAATGCAGAAAAAGGTTCCGGATAGACAAGCTCGAGGGCGACCGCTGTCCCGAATGCGGCGGAGAGCTGACTGAGCCTAAAAGTTTCAACCTGATGTTCAAGACGCAGGTAGGATCTGTGGAGGGCACCGCGCAGGATGTTTACCTGCGTCCCGAAACGGCGCAGGGGATATTCGTGAATTTCGCGAACATCCTGACATCGACCCGGCGCAAGCTGCCGTTCGGAGTGGCCCAGATAGGCAAATCGTTCCGAAACGAGATCTCAACGGGTAATTTTACGTTCCGCAGCCGGGAGTTTGAGCAGATGGAACTGGAATTTTTTGTCAAACCCGGGGAAGACGAGGCGTGGTACGAGTACTGGGTAGAAGCCCGCAAGGCATGGTACCATTCTCTCGGTATCAGAGAAGAGAACCTTCGCCTCAGAGAACATGCTTCAGATGAGCTGGCTCACTATTCCAAAAGATGCCATGACGTGGAATATCTTTTCCCGATGGGATGGTCGGAGCTGGAAGGTATAGCCAACAGGACGGATTTTGATCTTACCCAGCATTCCCAGATCAGCGGGCAGGAACTTACCTATTTTGACGCAGCCGAGGAGAAGCATTACATACCTTATGTTATAGAGCCTTCCGGAGGAGTGGACAGGGCGGTGCTCGCTTTTCTTGTAGACGCGTACCGTAAAGAGACTGTAAATGACCGTCCGCGCGTGTACCTGTCTCTGGATAAGAGACTGGCGCCGATAAAGATAGCGGTTCTGCCGCTTTTAAAGAACAGGCCGGAAATAGTGGAAATGGCGAGAAAGATCCGCGATGATGTGAGCGGGAACTACAGGGTTGTGTATGACGACACGGCGGCCATCGGGAAGCTTTACCGACGCCAGGACGAAATAGGCACGCCTTACTGCCTTACCGTCGATGTGGAATCACTCACCGACAATAAGGTCACGATAAGGCACAGAGACACGATGGAGCAGGAACGGATGGACACATCCAGGCTGAAAGAATATTTTAAGGAGAACCTAAACTGCGGTTAACCGTTCCGCCGAACCGGATAAGTTGACTGCTTAACCCAAGAAGGAGAAAGAAAAAGATGGCGAAGAAAAGCACAAAAGGAAAGAAATACGTTTACTTTTTCGGAAAAGGAAAATCCGAAGGTAAAGCTTCCATGAAAGAGCTTCTGGGCGGTAAGGGCGCTAACCTGGCCGAGATGGCAAGTATAGGCGTACCTGTTCCCCCGGGATTTACTATCTCGACGGATGTCTGCGAATATTACTACACGCATGGAAAGAAAAAACCTTCCGAATTGGCGAAGCAGATAGAAACTAACATCAAAAAGCTCGAAATAGAAATGGGCGCGAAACTCGGTGATCCCAAATCGCCGCTTCTGGTATCGGTGCGTTCCGGCGCGGCAGTATCCATGCCCGGCATGATGGACACGGTGCTCAACCTCGGTATCAATGATGAGGTTGTTGAAGGGCTTATAGCCAAGACAAAGAACGAAAGAATGGGCTGGGATTCATATCGCCGGTTCATAAACATGTTCGGTGACGTATGTATGGGTGTCGACCATGAACATTTCGAGGAAGAACTCTCGAGGATAAAGAAGAAGTACAAAAGAGCTCTTGATACGGACCTGACAGGGAAAGAGCTTAAAGAGGTTGTCGAGGCGTATAAGAAGGTATATAAGAAGTTCGTTGGGAAGAACTTTCCTACGGATGCCCGCACACAACTGGGATACGCTATCGACGCCGTTATCAAATCCTGGAACATCCCGAGGGCGGTCACGTACAGGCGCCTCAACAAATTTTCCGATCTGAAAGGTACAGCCGTTAACGTCCAGGCTATGGCTTACGGAAACATGGGCGACTCCTCGGGTACCGGTGTCGCTTTTACCCGGAATCCCGCTGACGGGACTAACGAGTTCTACGGTGAATACCTTATCAACGCCCAGGGTGAGGACGTTGTCGCGGGGATCAGGACTCCCAATCCGCTGGCGACACTTAAGAAGAAGATGCCGAAGATCTACAAGCAGCTCGACGATATCCGCCACAAACTGGAAAAGCATTATAAGGATATGCAGGACGTCGAGTTCACTATTCAGGAAGGCAAGTTATTCATGCTCCAGACCAGGACAGGAAAAAGGACCGGTCTGGCAGCGGTGAAGATAGCCGTTGATATGGTGAAAGAGAAACTGATAAGCGATAAGACCGCTATCCAGAGGATAGAGGGCGATCATCTTAACCAGCTTCTTTTCCCTATATTCGACCTTAAAGACAAAGCAGCCGCGATAGCGGCGAAAAGGGCGGTTGCTAAGGGCCTGCCCGCGGGACCAGGCGCGGCATATGGCCAGGTATGTTTTACGGCTGAGGACGCGGTGAAGGTAGCTGCCAGCGGTAAAAAGGTGATACTTGTCCGTAAAGAAACATCTCCCGAAGACGTAAGCGGAATGTGGGCGGCGGAAGCCATCCTTACTTCTACGGGAGGTATGACATCGCATGCGGCTGTTGTAGCCCGCGGCTGGGGAAAATGCTGTGTCGTCGGTTGCGGCGCGCTTCAAATAGACAGCAATAAGAAGCAGATCAAGGTGGGCTCCAAGACTATCAAAAACCACGAGATGATCTCGATAGACGGAACTACCGGTGAGATCATACTTGGTGCGGTCGCCACGTCTGCTTCTCCCGTTGTCCGGGGCATAATAGAGGGCAACAAGGAGGCGCTTAAAAATCCGATCTGCAAGATGTTTAAAGATGTCATGAAATGGTCGGACAAATACAGGAAGATAAATGTAAGGACCAATGCTGATACCCCGAAAGACGCGGCGAACGCGGTTCTTTTCGGTGCCGAAGGCATAGGCCTTACGCGTACGGAGCATATGTTCTTTGAAGGTGACAGGATATGGGCTATTCGTGAGATGATCCTTGCAGAGGATCTGGCGGGCCGAGAAAAGGCGCTCAAGAAACTTCTTCCTTACCAGAGGAAGGATTTTGAAGGCATATTCAAGGCGATGAGCGGGTTTCCCGTTACGATCCGTCTTCTGGATCCGCCGCTTCACGAGTTTCTGCCGAACGACGCTGACGGACAGAAAAAGATGGCAAAGAGGCTCAAGACAACGCCGGCTGTCGTAAAAGCGAAAGTCGCCGCGCTGCACGAGATGAACCCGATGCTCGGGCACAGGGGCTGCCGCCTTTCCATCACCTATCCGGAGATCTGCAGGATGCAGGTCACGGCGATAATAGAGGCAGCGTGCAATGTGGCCAAGAAGGGCGTGAAAGTTCTTCCGGAGATCATGATACCGCTTATCGGTACAAAAGAGGAATATGATATTCTGGAGAAAATTACCAGGGAAGTGGCCGACGGCATCATAAAGTCCAGGAAATCAAAAGTCAAATACCTGGTAGGGACGATGATGGAAATACCCCGCGCGACTCTGGTTGCCGATACGGTAGCCGAGAAAGCGGAATTCTTCTCGTTCGGGACGAATGACCTCACACAGATGACGTTCGGTTACAGCCGTGACGATATCGGGTCTTTCCTTCCGGAATACCTCGAGTCGAAAGTGCTTAAGGTGGACCCGTTCGCGTCTATAGACCAGGAAGGTGTAGGACAACTGGTCGAGTGCGGCGTGAAAAAAGGCCGCCAAACACGCAAAAACCTGAAATGCGGTGTTTGCGGAGAACATGGCGGAGATCCTGATTCAGTGAAGTTCTTCGTCAAAGCGGGACTCAACTATGTAAGTTGTTCACCGTTCCGCGTGCCGATAGCGAGACTCGCTGCGGCGCAGGCCGGGATAACTGGATAACAGAGCTGACGGGTGACGGCTCACGGCTGACAATTTACGTCAGCTGTGAGCTGTGACCTGTGGGCAAACCAAGCAAGCAGAGGTACGCAAAACTATGGATGCTATAAAACTTTATCTCAAAGACATACGTGACCTGCCGCTTCTTTCTCCCGAAGACGAGAAGGAGCTGGCCATGAAGGTCCGTAAGGGGAACAAGCGGGCCCGCCAGAAGATGATAAAAAGCAACCTGAGGCTGGTCATCAACATAGCCAAAAAGTACAGCTATCTTGGCGTCCCCATGCTTGATTTGATCGAAGAGGGTAATCTGGGCCTGATGAAAGCCGTGAGCAAATACGATCCTGACAAAGGATACCGTTTCAGCACGTACGCGGCCTGGTGGATAAAACAGTTCATAACAAGAGCCGTGGCTAACCAGGGAAAGACAGTGCGCATACCGGTGTATGTTATGGAGATGCTCATGAGGTTTCAGAAGATCAAAAAGCATCTTTCCCAGAAGCATCATAAGACCCCGCAGATGGCCGACATAGCCAAGAAAATGAAACTTCCCGTAGCCCGGGTGAGGCAGCTCAACCATATGGCGTCCAACATCGCCAGCCTTAACGCGCCGATAGGAGAGTCCGGCGATTCGGAGTTCATGGACCTCATAGAGGACGAGAATATCGTCAACTCGGTCGATGAGCTTTCGAAATTCCTTTTGCATGAAAGGATAGAGGGTCTTCTTGAGAAAATGACCGAAGAAGCGATTGTAATTTGGATGGCGCATTCGT
>CAZUYM010000102.1:1831-5059 GCA_964624805.1 uncultured Planctomycetia bacterium | reverse complement strand
AAAAGCGCAGAACAGCTTATCCGTCTTTATGGCGACAAGATCACCCATAATATCATAGATATCCGTGCTTTTGCCTACTCTAAACGGGGCAATTTTTTTCAATGCCTGATAGATAATCTTAAATACCGGTTCTTTTATTCCTGGTGTATGGGCTGCAAGATCGCCATGCACTTATTTACCATCGATTACTGTAAAAAACACAATATCCTGTACGTTCTCGACGGAAGCAATTACTACGATGTACACGCTCTTGAGCAGCATAAGGATGTAAAAGACCTGTTAAGTGAAATATACAAGTCTTCCGGACTGGACATCATCACTCCTTCCTATTACGAGAAAGGGATCGTCGTCTCGGAAAGCACCCCTCTCTCTCTTCTAAGCCATCTAAGCTTGTACAAAAAATCCACTGAAGACCGCGCGAAATATTTGAGGAATATGGGAATAGATCTCGGTAGGGGCTTTATGAGCCAGTACCGCGGGACCCAACCCTCCTGCGTTATCAGTGTGTTCTTCAATGCGATCAGGCTGCCTCTAAAATTAGCGTTTAAGGAAGAGCCGGGTTGTTGTTATCTGAAGCATGGTTACCTTAACTATGTGACCGACAAGGTCTACGCCCAGGACCCGAAAAAACGGGCAATGGTCCCCTCTTCGGCTTCTGCGACCCCGAAACACAATATCTACCTGGATAACGCGTCTACCACAGAACCGGATCCGGAAGTCATAAAAGCGGTCCGTCTTTCCCAGGACACCAATATCGGCAATCCTTCTTCGGTACACAGGCTCGGTCTCAAATCCGAAGCTGCCGTCGAGAAGGCCCGTATAATAATAGCGCAGAAAATAAACGCAGCTCCTGAGGAAATATATTTTACTTCTTCCGGAACGGAAGCAAATAACCTCGCCATAAAAGGCCTGGCTTTTGCCAACGACAGAAGTCGTCCGCATTTTGTCACTTCCCGAATAGAACACCCCAGCGTTTTGAATGTCTTCAACTGGCTGGAAAAACGGGGCTTCGAGGTGACCTATCTGCCTGTCAGCGCGGAGGGCTTGATCGATCCCCGCGATGTAGAAAGATCCCTCCGCCCTGCCACCGTCCTGGTGTCGGTCATGCACGCGAACAATGAGATGGGCACTATAGAGCCCATAAAGGAGATCGGCGGAATCTGCCGTAAAAAAAATGTATTTTTTCACACCGACGCGTGTCAGAGTTTTCTAAAAACGCCTCTTGATGTCAAAAAACAGAACCTTGACCTTGTCACACTGAACGCCCACAAGATCCATGGGCCGCGCGGCGCGGGCGCTCTCTACATAAGACAGGGCATCGGCATAGAACCACTTCTTCATGGCGGCGGGCAGGAGAACACTCTACGCTCAGGCACACACAATACAGACGCGATCGTGGGCTTCGGGAAAGCGTCTGAAATTTTTTATGAGGACTATTTAAAGAAAATGACGGAACTTCGTGACCTCTCTATCGAAAGCATACTGGGATCTATCCCCGGCACAGTCCTTCGCGGCCCCTCAAAAAACAGGTTGTGCAATAATATAAATATAAACTTCTCCGGTGTTTCCGGTAAAATGATCGCGTCCAGACTGAATGATCGGGGCATATATGTCTCCACGGGTGCCGCCTGCTCTTCGCGTGTCGTGACCCCCAGCAAGGTTTTGATGGCGACCGGGCTCTCATCCGACGAGGCCATGCAGGCCGTCCGCATAAGCCTTAGTAAGTGGACCACCCGGGAAGAACTGGATATACTGCTGGAAAGTCTTGTGGATATCGTCGGCGAGCTGCGCAAAACAACCTGACGTTCATCTATTTTTTTCTCTTCATCCCCGGGATCATCATAAAAGCTATGGCGATCAACAGTGTCGTCAAACTTACAGCCGCGCCTGCATACAATGACCCAGGTCGATACGTAAGCTCTACTTTTTCTATCCCGGGGCTACTCAGTTCCAAGCCGATAAGGCCTCCCGCGTCATATACCCTGCCGTTAGTAGAACCCCATTCTTTATCATAGTTTTGATTTATTATAAGGTTATCCGGTTGATCCTGATCCACATCAACCGTGATCCTGTTGCTTTTCCACTCAATATTTTTCACTTTGTTGCCGCTATACTTTTCAAAATAACTTTCGCCTTTGTATCCCCTGTTGGCCGCTATGCCGTTGTCCCTGGTAAGATCAGACCGGAAATCTTTCCAATAATCGCCATAGCCGATAGTAACCCCGTATTTAGGCGCGGCATTTTCGGCCAACGGCAGGTTGCCAAACCAGTTGATAAGTCCGATGTTCTGCCTTAACAGATAATACTGCAACCCGGGGCCGAGCTCCTCCGCGTACTTGCCCGTCCATGCCCGGCTTTTATTGTAAAACGGCGCTTGTTCGATATTTTTTAGCAGGACTCCGCTGACGTTAAAGAAATCTCCTTCCCCTGTCAACGGGGGGATCTTTTCCTGATATCTTCCCGCGAATTTAAAATACTGGGTATTGGCCGCGAACATATTCACTACGGCTATCGCCGCGATCACATATATCGCTATTCTAGCTTTGTTGTTAAGGTTCTTGAAAACCTCGGAAGAAAGGCTGGCTCCCATGACCAGTGCGGCCATAAAAATAACAGGGAACGAAAAATAACGCGCTACCTCCCGCATCGAATGAAAAAGCGGCAAATGCCACAAGGGGTAAAAGAGGTCGGCAGGGCTGTTGCGCGCCATCGCCAGTAGCAGGAATATGCCCATTACTACCAGATATTTCCACACTTTTTTAAAACAGATAAGGCAGGAAAGAAGAAAAAACATACCCGGTATCACTCCAAAATACATTACTGCTCCCATCCCCAACCCGTTTGGGCCCATTACCGCTTCATTGCCAACGGCATATGGCCCCCTCGAAAAGAACGCCAGAAACATCTTTCCTGCCGTCATCGCGCCCGCGGACGCCATCGCGTAATCGTCTATCTGCCTGGCGTTCTCTCTCAATAGCTCAAGAAGCGGGAATATCTTTATCGCCCCAAGAAGAAAAGTGCCGATACCCACAAAAATAAATGCCCTCACCGTCGGCCCCATTGCCTTGATCGTCCCCTCCGGAGCCCCGGCATCATTCACCAGTGAGAATATCAGCAAAAACAGAAATAGCGGCACCATATAGAGATTAAATCCGTTCAGGAGGACCAGTGTGGTTACCCCCGCGCATAAAAATATGTATTTTCGAGACTCTCTGGCCATAAGAAATA
>CAZUYM010000102.1:0-1731 GCA_964624805.1 uncultured Planctomycetia bacterium | reverse complement strand
GTTACCCCCGCGCATAAAAATATGTATTTTCGAGACTCTCTGGCCATAAGAAATAAATACGCCACAAGCGGCAGGAAAAGCCATCCGGGATCTCTTGTATTCCCCGTATTCACCTGAAAAGGAACAAAACTGTTAAGGACAAAGAACATTGTGCTTATCGAAGCCGCCGGCCGGTCAAATTTCAAAATACGCCTGGCAAAAAGAAAGAACCCCACACAGCCGACCAGATAATAAAAAAGCAGCATCACTTTCATCCCGTTCGCGCTGCCGAAAGGCAGTACCAGCAGATAAAAAAGCGGACTTAGGGACGTATTCTCGGGGTGCTTGATGAAAGGATACCCGCCGCCGAAATGATGCGCCCAGAAAGGCAGGCCTTTCCCCTGCGTAAGCGGTATCAGGTTAACGTCAAGGTAAGAACATTGCTGCAAATACGACTCTTCCACTACTATACGGTTGAATGGAAGCATATATGGAGCGCAGAACACCAGGATCAACAGAAATATCAACACCACAATATATACACTTTTATGTTTCACTGCTTCTCCTGAATTTTCGTATCTTCTAATTTTTACAGCATCTCGAGCAGACAGGCGGTACCGCGGCCGCGATCGCTCGCCTGGCTGTCCGGTATTCTTTTGACTTCCAGATCTTTTCAAAAGAGCCTTCTCTGATATTGCCAAGGACACACTTGGGGAAATACTGGCACGGCAGAACATTGCCCCGGTGATCGATAAACGCGGAGTGCCTTATAAAGGAACATCTGGCATTTCGGAAGATCGGTCCGGAATACCATCTTCCGGTTTCTTTTCTGCTCATATGCGGTTTAAATACAGCAAACCCCTTGAATTCTCTGTGGATGTCCGAATATAACATCTTTACCGTTTCCGCGAATTCTTCCGAAAAATAATGTTCCCTTATGCGGGTAGAAGTGCTTATGTCCAGCCCTTCCAGGCCCCCGCCTGACCTGCTATATTCTTCCCTTGTCAGGAAACTCAGGCCCTCTATTTTTACCCCGTCTACCCCGATATCCCGCAAGGCCCGTATCATCTCTGGAATATGATCTATATTGTCAGGCAATAAAAGCGTACTGGCCAGCACCTTTGTCCCTTTTGTCCGTTTTTTAACAAGAGTCCGCAGGTTCCCCGCTGTTTTATCGAATGCCCCCTCCTCGCCTACCACACCGTCGTGTTTTACCCCCCAGGCATACAGGGACACCAGGACCGCGTCGACACCCGTATCCAGCAGCTGCCGCGCACGGGATTCGTCCAGAAGGACCGCGTTCGTGTAAAGTATGCACTTTAATCCGCCCTTTTTTATCGCCTTTATTATATCCAGGAGGTCCTCCCTCATAAAAGGTTCCCCTCCCCCCAGGCAGATCACAGGCTTATGTCTTTTGACCTCAGATATGAATTTTTTAACTTCCTCCAGGCTCAGCTCGCCTTCAGAGTCTACTGAGACCTCACCGCCGGGACCTCTTCGATAACACATCGGACAGAGCAGGTTGCACCTGTTTGTGATTATCATATCTATCGTCACCGGGAAAGAAGCAGCGCCCGCAAAAACCGTTTCGAGACCGGCCCTTATAAGCCGGGGCATAGAGAAAAGCCCCTTATAGAACCTGATAAGGTTCATATAGGATACGATATGTTCCGAAAGGTGCTCCATTTAATATTATTTCCCCTTCTTTTATCCAAGTATATACTTGCGCGGCAAAAAAACAAATTATTTCAG
>CAZUYM010000101.1:1300-5067 GCA_964624805.1 uncultured Planctomycetia bacterium | reverse complement strand
GCGCCATGCCCTCTGCTCTATGCCCTATCAGCTATCAGCTTTGAGCTAAGACCTTCCAACTACATACTCCAGCACCACATCCGCCTGTTTGGCGGCGGCGATATTGACGCGCGGAGATATTGGAGGGTTGTCTTTACTGTCACTCGTCATGTCGCCTATCACAATAAGATTCTTTTTCAGCCTGTTCACCTTTATCTCGTCCGAGTCACCGATACCGACAAGGCCTGAAGCCGATACAATAAATTTCCCGGTCGCGAGAAAAGTCTCGACCAGCATGCTTTTGTATTCGGCTTTATCAAAAGCTTCGACGATGATATCGCTATCTTCGAACAACTCGCGTATGTTCTCTTTTTCGATCCTTTCGACCCTGGCATCGATATCAAGAGCGGGGTTTATCCTTAGAAGGTTCTCTTTCAATGCTTCGACCTTGTTCTTCCCCACCTGATCTTCAAAATAGAACTGCCGGTTGAGATTAGAGTGGTCGATAATATCAAAATCTATTATCCTGAAATTTTTAAACCCGGACCGGACAAGATTGAACGCGCAGTTGGACCCCAGCCCGCCGGCACCCGCGATACCGATCTTCGCGGACTGGATCTTATCGAAGTTCTCCTCGCCGAACTGGTTTAATAGTGTTTGTTCGAATTTATTCATTGTTTAGTATGCAGTATTTAGTATTCAGTATTTAGTTTTTAAGCTCGCCGTCCCTGCTTTTTCTGATCACTGATGACTGGTCACTGATGACTACCCCGCACTATGCGCGCTAATTACCACATCCACCGTCTTCCTATATTCTTCTCGTTAATCGTTAATCGGTTACGTCTATGGAATCGTTAAAGGGTTTACGGTTGAGGTAAAACCGCCACCGTATGACGAAAGACGATTCTAACGACGCAACCCTTCAACTTGTCCCAGATCTTCTGTTTTCCCGATACCCGGTACTCGATACCCAGGACCTACCTATACTTTTTCCTTTTTCCTTTTTACTTCTCTAATACCCTACCCAATCCTTGAGCACTGGCTGATACCCTTTTCGCAAAAGCATATCCATCATCTCGCGGACGTCGCGCGTATCCGCTATCTCGAACTGGGACGCGTTACGATCTTTTATAGTATGACCGCCGACGGCCGTCGTGGAGCCGGCAGACATCCTTGTCACGCCAAGCGGCAGCATGTTCTCCCTGAACGCTGCATCTTCCCGAGTAGACAATGTCACACCAAGTCTCGGAAGGAATATCCTAAGGGCAAGTACCATCTGGACGACATCCCGGTCGGTCACCATATGCTCCGGGCTGAACCCTTCGGAATTGGGCCTTATCCGGGGCACCGAAACGCTTACTTCCGATGCCGGGAACTTATCCTGCAGGTACTCCGCGTGCAGCCCCAGGCTCAGAACGTCTTTTCGCCAGTCCGCAAGGCCGAGAAGGACGCCCATATTTATAGTCCTCATACCGCGCCTTGCGGCTCGTTCCGGGGCTCTCAGCCTGAAAAGATAATTTTTTTTTCGGCCCGAGAGGTGCATACGGTCATAGATCTCTTCGTCATAAGTCTCCTGATATATCGTGAGGCCGTCGACGCCTTCTTCAATGAGTTCTCCGTATTCGGCCTCCTCGAGGGCGTATATCTCAACGGAAACGGAACTAAAATATTCTTTAAGTATTCGCACGCAGTCTTTGATATAAGAAACAGGCGCTTCTTCCCGGCATCCGCCGGTAAGAAGAAGCACATGCTTAAGTCCGGTGGACGCGATAAAATCGGCTTCGGCCCGTACTTCATCAAGACTTAAAGTCTTCCTGACTACATCGCCCGACGCGTTAAAACCGCAGTAAACACATTCATTGGAACAAAAATTCGAGACGTAGAGCGGCGTGTAAAGCTGGACGGCTTTACCGAAATTGCGCACCGTAAGGCGTTGCGCTTTCCGGGCCATCTCCTCAAGATAATTTTCCGCCGGAAGAGACAAAAGCGCTATCAGATCCCTTATCGAAGGTTTTCTTGCAGATAAAGCTCTTTCGACATCCCGTTGCCTGACACCATCAAAAATATCCGTCGCTGCCGTTTTATATTCATTATATTTTTCGTAAAATCCTGTATTCATTTTTTTACCTTAAAAACCCCGTGAGCGGCGACGAAGCGCTCGCTTCTTCACTTTCTCCGGGAAGTCCCGCCAGATACGCAGCTCTCCCGGCTTCAACAGCCTTACTGAAAGCGATCGCCATTTTAACCGGATCGGCCGCCGCGGCTAAAGCCGTGTTCACAAGAACCGCGTCCGCGCCTATTTCCATGCATCTGGCCGCTTCGGACGGCGCGCCTATACCGGCGTCAACGATCACCGGCACTTTGATCTCATCCACCATTATCCGGACTATCTCCTCCGTCCTGAACCCCCTGTTGCTTCCTATCGGCGAGCCCAGCGGCATCACGGCCGCGGCGCCGGCATCCACCATTCTTCTGGCATCAACGAGGTCCGGGTTCATATACGGCAGGACTGTAAAACCCTCTTTTGCCAGTATCTCAATAGCTCTGATAGTCTCCCTATTGTCCGGCAAGAGATATTTGTTATCATTGATAACCTCTATTTTTATCCAGTCTCCGCATCCTCCCGCTTTCGCGAGACGCGCTATCCTTACGGCTTCATCGGCATTCCTCGCGCCGGAAGTGTTGGTCATGAGCGTGCATCTTTCGGGAATATGGTCCAGTATATTTTCCTCGGCTGAGGATGAGTCCACCCTGCGGACGGCGACAGTAACCACTTCCGCGCCTGAAGCTTCCAAGACATCCCGGACAACAGATTTATCCGGGAATTTCCCCGTGCCCACAAAAAATCTGCTGTTTATTTCTTTTCCGCCTATTTTAAGTATATCTTCCATTTATCCACCTCCGGTAAAACTTATGATCTCTATACTGTCACCCTCTTTTATTTCGACTTCTCCCCACATTTCCCTGGGAACTATTTCAAGGTTGCGTTCTACAACCACATTCCCCGAGTTAAGCCCTTTATCCTCGATAAGGCCGGTTAAGGTCATTTCTTTTTCCAGAATCTCTTCTTTTCCGTTTATCTTAAGTATCATGTTTTTTCTCCGGACATCATGTCCTTTATCCGCCTGGTAGCGTCAGTTATATCGTCCGCTTGCGCTATCGCCCGGATAACAGCTATATTTTTCGCTCCCGCATCAAGAACCGAACTTATATTGTCCGCGTTTATGCCACCTATAAAAATAACGGGTTTTGGCGCGAGCTTAAGGATCTCTTCGATATCTCCGGCACCTATAGCATAGTCCTTAGTAAGAGTGTGAAAAATGGGCCCGAAAGCGATATAGTCGCAGTCTGATCCGCAGGCAGCGCAGAACTGTTCCACCGAATGCGTCGAAATGCCTATTATCTTATCGGCACCTATTATTTCACGCGTTTTTTCAGGCGGATACTTCAACAGGTCTTCCTGCCCGAGATGAACACCGTCGGCATGCAGCTCTTTTGCCAGATGAGGGTCGTCATTAACGATAAATGTGACATTGTTTTCAGAACACAGTTTCCTGAGGGAACTCCCCAGAGACGACAACTCAGACGGAGACATTTTTTTCTCCCTCATCTGAAGTATATCGACGCCGCCGGCAATAGCTTTTTCGGCGACTTCCACAGTATCCCGACCGTTGGAGTATTCCGTTCCGGTGACCAGGTACAGACTGTTATTCTTTATTTTATCCATAAAAAAACCCCGCGCTAGCCGCACAGGGTCCTCATCTTCTCCCTACGCTGGCATTATCCAG
>CAZUYM010000101.1:0-1200 GCA_964624805.1 uncultured Planctomycetia bacterium | reverse complement strand
CCCTCCCCGGAAACTTCTGTCATAACTGATTAGACCATATATCCTTAAGAGTGTCAATATCTATGTAATACCCCGAAAACAGCAGTTTTATATGGCATTTCCGCCCTATTTTCTATATAATCATTAGGCGATAAGTATATAATAACGGTATCAAATATAGGGGAGAAACCATGAATTTAAGTATATGCAGTAAATGCAAAAAAACGGTGCCGGTTGACCATAAACAGGAGAACGGCAAGGAATATCTTGTAAAGAAATGTCCCGCCTGCGGCGATACCACCGAACTTATCTCTAACGACTCTTCTCAGTACAACAGAAAACGCGACGCGATGGCAGGGGAAAATTATCCCGGTTGCGGTATGGACTGCCTTACGTGCACTCACAGGCTTCCGAATATCGTCTTTATCGAGACTACCAACCGCTGTAATATGAACTGTCCTATATGCATCACGAACGTGCCTTCGATGGGTTTTGAATTCGAACCGAAGATGGAATATTTCGACAAGATATTCAAACATTACTCGCAGTTCGAATTTCCGCCGTCGATGCAGCTTTTCGGCGGAGAGCCCACTATACGTGACGATATTTTCGATGTTATCAAGCTGGCAAAATCTTACGGACTATCCGTGCGCCTGGTGACTAACGGTCTGAAAATGGCCGATGAGGCCTACTGCGAAAAAGTGATGTCCTCCGGGGCGGCCGTCCTGATATCTTTTGACGGCCTTAAGCGGGAGATGTACGAAGAATTGCGCGCTTCAGGCAGTTTTCTGGATCTTAAGACGAAAGCTCTGGAAAACATATCAAAACGCAAAAGCGGCAAAGTGGTCCTCATGACAGTAATGGACAAGAACGTGAACGGCGAAGATATGCCCCAGTTCCTGGATTACTGCTTAAAACATCCGCGTACTGTACGAGGGATCTTCCTCATGCCTCTCGCCCATGTATGGTCGGAAGACCGGTTCGATTATGACCCTGAAAGAACGACTCAGGAGGACGTCGAAAAGATAGTGGACTCGTCCGTCGAAGGCGACGTGGAGTTTATCCCGCTCGGAGCGATGAACTTCAAGAACCTGGCCAGGATATTCAAAATAAAGAATATGCCTTTCGTGGGAGTTCACCCCAACTGCGAAAGTTTTACGCTGCTTGTTTCCAACGGTGAAAAATACGTATCTTTGAACACTTATCTTAAATACGACGCCC
>CAZUYM010000100.1:0-5141 GCA_964624805.1 uncultured Planctomycetia bacterium | reverse complement strand
CGCTTCTATTATCGCTTGCTTCTCTTCAGATGTCTTTCCTTCAAGCTCTGACATCATTATGTGTACGCTGAGGTCACCCTTTGTAAAATTGATCACTCCTATGGTCTTATCTCCCGTTTCGGAGGTTATGCGTCCCGTCTCGACTATCTCACCCGCGGCACGGGCTTTCGCTTTGTTTTCCGCTTCCGCGTCTGCTTCCGCCGCCTTCTCCTGGACGAACGCCAGTTTGTCTCCCGCCTCCGCGAGCTCTTTTGTGGATACCTCCACTACTCCGTCACCGATATGGACTAAGGTCCTGTCCCCGTTCACATTGAACACTTCGAACGCCTTACCCTCCTCTATAGCCTTTGTCTCCGCTTTAGCTTCCTCTAGTATGGCCTGCATCTTCGCTTCGCCGGTCTCAGTGGCAGCGGCATACTCCGCGAGCACCTCATTCATCTTCGCTTCGCCGGCCTCTGCATCGGCGACATATTCCGCGAGTATCTCTTTCATCTTCGCTTCGCCGGCCTCAGTCTTAGCATTGACTTCCTCCAGTGCCTTATCGACTTCAGCCTTAGCTGCCGCCGCCTCGGCTTTTTCTTCGGTAAGCTTAGCTTTAACGAACGCAACTTTCTCTTCCGTAGTCGCCAGAGCATCAAATTCCTCGGTCGATACCGTTATAAACTCATCTCCGACCTTTAGAACCGTCAATCCTGAGGTACTTTCACCAACTTCAGTGATATCCGCTTCTGTCATTTCCTTTTCAGTCTTATCTTCCGGCTCCGGCACTACTTCTTCTATCTTTTCCTTCGGCTTATCCTTGTCCGTAGCCGTAGCCTGTTCTGTAGCCGTGGTCTCTTCTTTCCCCTTGAACAATTCCAGTTTTTCATCTTTTTTCACGTCGGCGACAGCAGCGCCTTCCTCGACGACTGCCTGTTCTTCCACTACCGGCTGTTCATCTTTACCTTCTGAGACTGCCTGTTCCTCGGGACTGACCGGCTGCTCAAGATCAGTGTCCAGGTCTTTTGTAAGATCCCTCGCTGACGACAAATCACTGACGGGTTCGCCATCACCCGACACCGCGGCATCAGCGGCGTTCTTCTCGCCCTGCGCTTCGAGTTTTTGGGCGTCAAGCAGCCTGCCCTCTTTATCTAACAACTTAGCAATCTCCATGTTCCCAGCAGCATCGCCTCCCACAGACCCAGTTCCGTATCCTAACTCTTTCAAGGTAGTCTCCAACTCCTCGAGGTCCGCCTGCTGTTCGGAAGTAAGCGCTCCCGCCTGGTCAAGAGCTTTAAGGATGTCATAGTTCTGCGCCTGTTCGGAAACACCGGACGTTTCGGTCTGAGCAGATATACCCTGCCCTTCAGCGCCGGATCCGGTGCCCGTTCCCTGATCTCCCAAGCCGGTTGCACCCTCCTGAACGGGTTCCGATACGACCAGCTGTATGTCGGCGCCACTCTCAAAAGCGGCTGCCGCGTCTATTCCCCCACCCTCGATGTTTGACAACAGCTCCGCGTATCCGCCCGCGACAGTATTAGAGAGGATGCTCTGGGTCTCCCAATCGAGCAACCCGCCGCCGGCCTCCAGACCGCTGATCTTACTGGCGACCACCGTACCGCTTGAATCGACGATCTGCTGTTTGATATTATTACTGTTCCTCTCGGCGATCTGCTGCGCGCCGGACTCCCCGAGCACTTTATAATTACCCCAGGTGGACCATGCATAGTTCGTGGGCCCGCCTCCGCCGGCCATCTGGATAGCTTCCACGTAATTCATACCTGATTGTTCCGCCATGTTTATGAGCGAATCCGTAAAATTATCCACGTCATATGTCCAGAATTTTTCGAACACTTCCACCGCGTTAGCGTGTATATCGCGCCTGTTAAAACTGAGTCCTTCGCGGGCATCTTCCCTGGTCTCGGTTATCGTCCCGACTTCATACGACGTCCTTATCTGTTTTATCGCGGTCTCGTAATAATCTTTCTGCATCTTTATGACCGCGATAATATCGGACTTGAGCTGGTCTGCTCCGCCTTCGTAAAGATAAGTGTCTGACGGTTTTATCAGTCCCCTGAGCCCTTTCAACATGGACGTGTCGAGGCTGCCGTCCGATAAGATAGTCGTACTTCCCCGGGCATACAGCAGGTTTTTCAGGTCGGCGAGGTACACTTTATTCGCTTCTGTGACCGTATCGTTAAAAGTATCTGCCGCGCCCTTGAGCATCTTAAGAATAGAATAATCCTCAAACCCTTCAATGGCTTCGGCGGCCCATCCGTTACCTACATCCGTCCCTTTCCAGAATATCCTCCCGCCCCCTGCGTTCTGGGGTGTAAGGAACCAGTGCTGGTGACCGTCCCTGAGAAGATCATCCCCCCATACGGCATCCAGGTCTGCAGGGAAACCTACAGCGTCGACGGCGTCGTTAAAAGCGGTTATAGCGACTTTCACTGTGTCGTTATATGTCTTAACTACGCTGGGAGCCGCCTCCGTCTTCAAGTTAGTCTGCTGAGTAGTCTGCCAGGCGTTTCCCTTCATGGCTACGAGATCGCCTACGCCGGTAGCGGGAGGCGTGGTCCCGAGCATCATCGCGTATTTTTCATATATTTCGCGCGTTTTCTTACCTGCCTTACCCCTGGAGCCGCCCGTTCCGGAATATCGGGTGCCTCCGTCCACATGGCTCGTATAGCTTCCGGTAGTTAAAGTAGCAGGCAATGGATCCACGCCCGACACTGTAGCACCACCCTCAAGATATGTCACACGCCCGACAGTGGATCCGAGATGTTCAGCAAGCGTCGCCATGATCTCTTTTTCCATCTCCGTATACTCTGGGAGGAACGCAAGCCCCACCATGGAGTCTATCATCTCGGCGCCTATGTTGGCTTTCATAAGGTCATCACTGGAAAGGGAACCGTATTCCAGTGTACTCTTGAACGTCGGCAGGCCATTAGCGGCCCACCAGCTGTTAGACCAGGGACCCGCGCCATAAATTCCCGGTGTGGTGCCGGAGCCATACGCTTCGCCTTCTTTTAGACCTTCGTACATGAGGCCGATACCCTTGGCCGAATCCAGCATCGTACCGTTGGTCATGTACTGTATGATCCTTCCCATCGCTTTTGAATTGGCCTGGAAAACGGTGTCGATGTAATACTGCAGGTTAGAAGGTACTCCCATTAATAGTCCGAAGAACCCCGTATCCGTCATAAGGAGCGACATGGCCTGTCGAGTAGTCACTATACCCTCCGCCAGTTCGCCCATCGCGGCGGTGACCTTGGTATACACCGCTTCTCCGAATGTCTTCGGGGTGGTGTTCGTCCCTGTCGCCATCGGCGTCTCTTCCGCTCTCATCGCGGCATACGTCGCGGGTATCCAGCTGTCTTCACTCCAGTAAGAATCCACTCTGCTTACTATCCCTCTCACCTTTTCCACGGCGTCTTCCAGTGTATCCTTATACTCTTCCAAGGCGGACGCACTACCGTCTATTACCTTCGACTTGTACTCATTATTTTCCGTGGTTATAGCCGTTACCATGGCGGTCTTTATACCTGCGATCGCGGCGTCATGTTTGGCGTGGGAATCAACTAAAGAACCGGGACTTGTACCCACATTGTCGTAGAATATCTCGGCCTCATACATCTCCATCACCACGTCGTATACCGACTCATATTTCTGCAGCATTTCTTCAAGCAATCTTCCCCTGAGAAACTCCAGTTTCTCCATCTCTGTCATATTCGAAACCGCTTCACCAAGTATTCCCGATGTGGTCGACACCCCTATAACGGGAATGGTCAGGCCAAGAGATCCAAGATCCACCCCACCGGCCAGGAAATGCGTATCCACTGCCGCCCTCTTCACGTCCCTGTTTCCCTTGAGCTCTTCCGCCTGGCGCCATAATTCGGCGTTGGAAGTCGCTGTTGCCGCGGCTGAACTGAGATCCGAAGCGAACTGCGTCTCTATCTCGTCATACAGGGTCATAAGGACCTTTCCGCCCATACCCACCTCAGCGGCGTATTTCCTGTATGCCGCGTCCTCCTTGATCTCCAGCACCGAACTTCGATCCTCCGCGGCGTCATAATACAGATTATCCCTGTACTCTGACTGTGCCAGGAGAGCCGTAGTCCCGGGGTCGCTGGGGGTAGCACTGCTCCCGATAGCCCAGGTCTCCAGTTCCTTCTTCGCCGGTATAAAACTGTTTTTGTAGAAATTGGTGAGTTCGCGGTT
The DNA here is from genome assembly GCA_964624805.1 of uncultured Planctomycetia bacterium. Taxonomy (GTDB): domain Bacteria; phylum Omnitrophota; class Gorgyraeia; order Tantalellales; family Tantalellaceae; genus Tantalella. Next base: position 941 of record CAZUYM010000100.1, on the reverse strand, counting down.
AAAACTCCTCTCCAGTCTCTCGGAATCCGCCTGGGCAGCCTGCATAGCCCATTCGGCTTTTACGGCAGCGAGTTCCCTTATCGTATCGGGCTTGGTATACTTTACCTCAGTGGGCAGCGCGCTCATGACGGTAGAAGCCCATGTCTTAACATCTCCCGGATACGAAAAATCGGTGTCATGCGGTTCACCGGATACATCCGGGTACGTCCCCGCGTAGTTATTCAGCTGCCCTATAAGATTCCCCATTATGTTGGATACATCGTACTGTCTCGGAAGCGACGAAAGTGTCTCGGCAAAACCTACCGCTATATTCGCGTACCTGAACATCGCGTAAGACGCCAGGTTAACCTTCTGGTCTACGTAATCCGAATAGAGGTCGGGAAGACCGCTGAGGTTGATATATGATCCCGAGAGAGCGCCTGCCGCCCATTCACGCCGCTCTGTACCACGATCACTGGCCTGGTACTCCAGCGCCTTCTTTATGAAGGCGGGCGCGTTCTCATATTCGGAAGACCTGAAGAAATCATCCCCTGCCGACAGCATAGTGTCGAGCTCGGTTATAAGCGGATCAAGATCACCACCGCCTGTACCGGTATCCCAGAATGCCTTTATGTAACTGCTTAGATACGTGTCGGCGTCGCCGGTGGGCCATGAGAGAGTGGCCGCGGAAGCGTCATCGTTATACTCGGTATCCGTAGCGGCGAGGTCAAATATCCTCTCATCTATCCATATCTCTTTTCTCCTTATTTCTTCAGCAAGCGCCCGTATATTGCTCTGCACCTTATCGAAAGCCTGCTGTATAGCGTACGCGTACCTGTGCATGAGCCCCGGCTGTTGAGGTGAGCTATGGCTGCTCGCCGCGTACGCGTCATATTCCGTGATCGAATCCATCCAGTCGCTGAGGTCTTGGTCATCCTGAGTCCAAATCGCGGTCGGCCCCG
>CAZUYM010000099.1:0-5166 GCA_964624805.1 uncultured Planctomycetia bacterium | reverse complement strand
TCTCGATAAGCCTCTGACAACCTTCATCTAGGTCCTCGGTATTCGCTATTATCAGCCAGTGCCAGACCTTGCCCTCCGGTGTTTTTACCACGCATGACATCGGCATGATATTAGACATTTCACCGTTATCCCACTCTACCTGTGCCGTTACTATGGATACTACAAGATCCGGAGAATTCGCGTCTATTTCCGCGCCGGCATCCACAAGACCCTTTTCTATTTTTCCTTTTACCGGTTCCGCAAAAACAGGATCCGCGTCCACTACGACAAGAACGCTTTTAGTCTCCCCTTCAGCGAAAGAACTTCCGACCGCCGCAAACAGAACTACCAGAACCATTGAAAATATCAGTACACCCTTTTTCATATTGAACATCCCTTCTTTATTGTATCTTCAGCACCGGATCAAACGTCCTTTTCGCCGTCTTTCAACACCATAACTGCCCATACCGTCGTTCTTATCGCGACATAAACCAGCAGGCATATGAACATATAAGTAAAAAACAACCCCGAAGAAAACCTGTTCATCCCAACGATTTTTCTGGTGGCACTCGCTATGCTTACCACCAGCGATAGTACTAAATACGGTGCCAGGACCACACATTCGGTCGCTATTATCTTCTTATCCTTTTTAAGATCCATTTTCAGAGTTCTCCTTTTCTTTATCTTTGGCCTCAAAACTAAAAATTATCTCCCTGGGCAAAGGCTGATCAGCCCTAAGCACCCTTGTCTTCACTTTTCCTTCAGGAAAATATGCTTTTACTATTATGTCCGGCTCGTAAAAAGTCCTTCTTTCATCAACGATCTTACTCACAGGCGCGGTACCGATGTTATTGCCGTCCCACTCTATCCGCGCGCCGGCAGGTTCCGTTTTGATAAACACCGAATACTGGTCATACAAAATGTACTTAGGGCCATACGAATAAGTATCCGCCCTGGTCAGAAGGCATCCCGTTACTAAAAAGCTTAACCCTATAAATAAGAGATGTCTTAGTTTCATTTCTTTACCTCCGCGCTAACATCCTCCAAAAATTCCAGAGCATCCTCCCTTTCTCCGGAAGACGGCATGACCGCTCCTTCGTCATACGCCTTGAACCATATACTCTGAACCAACCTGCCGCCGATATAGACTGCCAGCCTGAAATCTCCGGCAAGATCGCCTTTCGAAAAATTCCACTTGCTGCCAAATTGCCCGCCTTTTGGATCGAGGCTGTGCTGTACTATAAGACTGTTGGTTTCCGGGTGAAAGTTCGGACCCAGGTCCTTTCCGGGGGCACCCGGCAGGGTCAGGGCAATGGTTAATATCGTACTAGGGAGGTCATCCGTATAATCGAACGTAAATCCAAAATAGTTCTTTTCCTGTCCTTCCATGGGAACTACCAGCATCCTGGTCGGTTCCGTAACAACGACCTCCGCGCTTTCATCCATTTTTCCGAACCTGAAATCAGAGATACGGGATCGATCGTATTTTTCCTTTATGACATCGACTATTTCCCCGGCCTGCTCCTTGTAGTAGCCCGCCCTGTACCCCGAATAAAACCCTTCCCGTGAAGCTCTCAAAAATTCTTTCCCTTTTTCAGGCTGATCCGTGGCGTTAAGATCCTGATACTTAGGTTCTATTTTTTCCTTGCAAAAATGTCCGTACGAGGTATCCGGATCATATTTCTCGTCCTTTTTCCCTTCCTCACTCCCTTTCGAATACCAGTGGTCATACCATTGTCGATAAAAATCAGGCTGCGCCAGGGCCACCGGGCTGACCATTAAGATACACAAAAAAAAGAGTATAAACTTCTTCACCGCTCTCCTTTAAAGCATTTCAAGATGATACTTACGCAGTTTCGTGTCAACTGCCTTGGCATTGCCGAATATCACATCGAGTTCCGCCCAGAACTGCCGCTGATGGTCTTTTATCCGCGTATGCATCAGTTCATGCACCATGACATAATCCGAAAGTTCATCAGGCAGATCTGCCAGTTTTATATTAAGATTGATATTGTTCGCGGAAGAACAGCTTCCCCATCTGGTCTTCTGCTCCCTGATGAAGACCCTGTTGTATCTGAACCCGTATCTCGCGGCAAGTTCCCCGAGTCTCGATATAAGCTTTTTTCTCGCTTCGCGCCTGTTCGTGATCCCTTCTCCGGATCTTGCCTGAGCGCATTCCTCTTCAAATTTTCTCATCCTTTCCAGGTGTTCCCGCACCCACGCGACCTTATCGCGCACGGCCTTTTCAGCCTCCTCGAAAGATATCCCGTAAGGAATAGCTACCCTCACGCCCTTAAAGGGAGCGACAAAAATATTGAGATACTTTGATCTTCTGTTCTTTTCCAGAAGAACAAGCCCCACGGTATCGATGTCTACTGTAACAGATCTCGCCATAGTATAATACGAACAGGCTAGTCGCTCATGTCGCGTAATGTTTCGCCGTCTCCGGACATGTATTCGCCCTCCCCCAGATCCTCGATAATATCTCCGCCATCGGTCATATACTCGCCGCCGCCCAGGTCCTCCACCTGCGTGATCTTACCGTCACTGCCGAGGAATTGCCCGCCTCCAAGGTTCTCAAGTGTGGTGCCATCATCTGCCGAATAATAATCGCCGTTCAAACCGTCTTCTTCATCCTGCTGCGCCCGAGCCAAAGGCGTGTAACCGGCGATCGCTAAACATATGATAAGCGTAAATATCCGAATGTATGATCCCGCATCTTTTCTGAACATAATAACCTCTCAGTTTTACTAATATAGCCGGCTGCCAACATATAACAGTATACCTGATTTGGGATTAAAAGAAAACCACTCCCCGCGCCCAACATGCATAAAAAAACAGGAGACCTATAAAATATAGATCCCCTGCTTTTCTCACGCGATATATATCCGCGCCAATACTACTTTTGCCAGGCTTTCGCGCAAGGCTGCGTTCTTCTTTTTTTCAGTTCTTCCTTATTGCCACGCAGAGACATCTCCTTCGCTGCAGGAGCCGAATTGCCCCATTTCGCGATGTGATCAGCCGCGCCCTGGAAAGTCCCATCTGATATGGATTTGCTGAGCGGCCTGTCGCCAGTAGCGGCATACGCCGAAACCATTCCCAGAGTAAAAACTATTATTACTGCCAGTACGATTATCTTTTTCATTTTTCACCCCCCTTTCAGGAAATCTTATATTGTCCGTACTTAATCGACATTATTATAACCTTAATACGGCAATATGTAAATTCCAATTTTAACTTTGTTTATAAACTATCTCCCACCCCTTGTATTCCTTCGCTCATCGTCACCGTCGCCTCTTCCGGGGAGAGGCGTCACAGCCCCGCCTCCGACATCAACACCGCTTGACATCCTGCGCTCCGCCCTCTCCATCCTTCGTTCCATCATACTCATCCTTTTCTCATCCCTGATAGAACTCTGCGCCTGTACACCCGCCTGTCCGTCCAAGCCCGCCAGTTTCTCAAGGATAGCGATATTCTTTGCCATACCCCGGATCTCCCCCGGCGGGACATTTACTTCTTTACCGGATACTCCGCTCGTATCGATCTTTCTTTTCTTTCCCTTTTTTACTATATACGATTCCTTGGGCCCCAGCGCTTTAAAATAAATTTCCCCGTCAAAAACCGTAACTTCCGTAAACTTGCCATTCGTTAACACACCCCAACCGGTACCTCTGGCTCCGCATACGGCAAACGGAGTCTTTATGCTGAACTCACTTTTCTCCTCGAAATCTTTTACCGACACCAGCAGTTCCCCGTCAAGAAGCTCTATGCTTTCTTCCCCTCTGGGTACCAGTACGACATTACTGTTCTCTGATACGCTCGCGATGTTCATCCCTCCGCCTATCAATATGCCTACAGAAGAATCTTTTCCGGTCTTTATCGCGTCTCCCTTACTGAGCGCCATTCCTGATCTGCACTCTATTTCTTTTCCCTGTCCAGCGGGAACGACTTTCACATTTCCCGAATATGATATAACTGTCATTTCAGGTGAACCGTAGACCTGGCAAACTGAGCAAATCAAACAAAGGAGAACTCCCAGAACCATCACTGCGACTATCCGTTTCATAACTCTCTCCCCGAATGAGACTCTGCTTCAAGAGTATTCAAAGGCTCTTGAAGCATGAAGTCGATATTCGTCCACCGTAGCCGAATAAAACCTAAATAGGTTGGCGAAGGCGGACTAAAATGATATTTATTTATTACTCAACACCAGTCTTCTCTTCCTCGGATCCACCCTTACATGAAATCTATTTAAAAATGACATCCCCAGAAGCCCGTCCTGTCCGGACAGGTCCATGGCAATAGCTTTCACGTTCTTCTCTTTCGCCCCCGCGACTTCAACCAATTCCAGGGTTATCGGGTACCCCTTTCTCACCGTACCGTCAGCAAGCCTGGTGGGAACCTGGAGGGAATTCTTTCTTATGCTGTACCCCAGACGCCTTGCCATGGCTACAGGTATAAGAACCATATTTGCGCCCGTATCCACAAGCAACCGTGTCTTCTCCTTCCCGTTCAAGACTACATCTACCATTATGCGCGAACTGTCCTTGAATTTAATTTTATGCTCTTTCTCTGTCTCTACCGTTCTCCCTTTTGCCTCCTGCTCTGACACTCGCAGGTTCTCTTCTATCCTCTTTTTATGATCCTGGAGATCTTCCTTCCTCTCGCTGTCAGTTATCTGCGTAGACCTGCGTTGCTCTTTCCATTCGGTAAAAAGCCTGCCTTTTTCCCCGCCATCCGGATAGGATATGGTCTCTATATCCTCTTCGGACAAGACAACTGTACCGAACCCTACATCCACAACTATGCCGCCTTCTATCTCCTCTTTTATTACCCCTTTTATCTCACCCTGGTTCTTGAGCAGGATGATCACGACATCATCACTTACGGTCGACTGCTTTTCACCGGAAACTACATCCTCCGCGACAGACCAGTCTCCATACGCAGAAAACAGCATGAATACCAATATAGTAATGAATATCCTTCTCACAAGGTTCCCTTTATGTTATTTGACATAATATCAATTATTATTATATCCCAAATACCCTGACGGGGGGAGTTATTTTAAGTTGAAAAAATATTTTCTTGTGATATACTTATCCCATTGCTTTTTGACAAAATCCCGTTTGTATCGCCGGCGTAACTCAGTTGGTAGAGTAGCTGATTTGTAATCAGCCTGTCGGGGGT
>CAZUYM010000098.1:0-5167 GCA_964624805.1 uncultured Planctomycetia bacterium | reverse complement strand
GTGAGGGGGTCAGATATCCTTATAATAGCCGTAAAACCGCAGAACTCAGAAGAGCTTTTGTCAGCTATCGGAGGGGATATAACTAACCAGACCGTGGTTTCCGTGATGGCTGGAGTGACCATCGAGGCAATAGAGCAGAAGGTGGGCAAGGGTACTCCTGTCGTAAGGACAATGCCAAATATGGGCGCTTTTATAGGCGAAGCCATAACCGGCATAGCTTTTAATGGTGCCGTGAAACTCAAGGAAGAAGTTAACAGCATATTTGAAGGGATAGGTAAGGTCGTTGATGTTGAAGAATCCCTTATGAACGGGGTAACCGCGCTGTCGGGCAGCGGGCCGGCATATCTTTTTTTTCTTGCCGACGCCATGATGGAAGCGGCGGAAGAAATGGGGTTCAATACTGACACGGCCAGAGGCCTGACGGTGCAGACACTTTTCGCCGCGGCAAGTATACTTAAGGATTCCGGTATCACAAATAAGGAGCTTATATCCAAAGTCGCTTCAAAAGGCGGGACTACCGAGGCGGCATTGTCGGTGCTCGAGGAAAAGGGCGCGAAAGATGCCATAAAGAACGCGATCCTAAGGGCCAGGGACAGGGCAGGCGAGCTGTCACGGGGAGAATAATATGGTCATATTAAGCGAATTATTTCACAGTCTTGCTCTTCTGATATCTCTTGTATGTAATATACTCTACTTTATTCTTATCATACGAATAATTCTTTCGTGGGTTAACCCTGATCCGGATAACGATATAGTCCGGATAATATACAGGATAAGCGATCCTATACTTCTTCCGTTCAGGAGACTGCCGCTTCAGATGGGCGGTATGGATCTTTCACCTATAGTAGCGTTTTTGGCATTAAGTTTTGTAAGAAGTTTTCTCGTGAATGTACTTACGCAGTTCGCGTATGCGTTGCGCTAAAGCGCAGTGATCAGTCATCAGTGATCAGTTATCAGTTACGAAATACGACATACGAAATACGAGATACGGCCATGAGACTGGAAATAAAAGTTTTCCCCAAGGCGGGCAGGGATGAGATCCTTGAGAAAGACGGGATCATTAAGGTATATGTAAAAGCCGCACCGGACAAGGGCAAAGCAAACGATGCGGTGATAAAACTGTTAGCGAAGCGGTACAAGGTACGAAAAGCGGACGTGAGAATAGTAACCGGCGCGACAAGCCGTAACAAACTGGTCGAGATAGCAAGCAAGTAAACTAAATACTGAATACTGCATACTAAATACTAAGTCAAGGAGATCCACATGGGCAAAATCGGCATTATCGGCGGGAGTTCGCTTTATGAAATAGAAGGTCTTGAGATCCTTGAGAACAGGGAAGTCAAGACGCCTTTCGGGGAACCGTCGGATCATTTTGTCATAGGCAAACTCGAGGGGAAAGAAGTGGTGTTCCTGCCAAGGCATCAGCGCACACACAGTCTCCTGCCAACGGAAGTGAACTGTAAAGCCAATATATTCGGTTTCAAGCTTCTAGGGGTTGACCGCATTATATCCGCTTCGGCTGTCGGGAGCCTCAAAGAGGAAGTGAAACCCCTGGACGTCCTTCTGGTAGACCAGTTCATAGACCGGACAAATCAGGGACGACCGACCACATTTTTTGGTGAGGGCATAGTCGCGCATGTTTCTTTCGCGGAACCGGTATGCGAAGATCTGAAGAAGCTTATATACGCGAGCAATAAGGATATGGACATAAAGATACATAACGGCGGAACGTACATAAATATGGAAGGGCCGATGTTCTCGACGAAAGCCGAATCGTATCTGTACAAAAGCTGGGGAGCCGATGTAATAGGTATGACGAACATGCCGGAAGCGCGTCTGGCCAGAGAAGCCGGGATATGTTATTCTACGATGGCACTCATAACGGATTATGACTGCTGGCGTATGGGAGCGGAAGCTGAAAACGTTACCATAGAGATGATAATAGAGAATCTGAACAAGAATGTCGCGGTGGCTAAAGCTATGCTGGCGAACACCATAAAGAACATGCCGGAAGAAAGGACATGCGGCTGCGGACAGGCGCTACACAATTCGATAGTTACAAGAAAAGAGAACGTGCCCGCCGAGATACTGGAGAAACTGGGGCCGATAATAGAGGGTTTTATATAGTCGCAGAGTAGTAAAAAGTAGACGGAGAGTAGTAATAATTAAGGTTGAGATTAAGGTTGAGGTTAAGAAGTAGAGGGGCACTAAACCTTAATCTAAATCTTAACCTTTAACAAAAGAGAAATACTATAAATATGAAAGAAAAAAAGAACTTTAAAGATACGCTGAACCTTCCCAAAACGGCTTTTTCAATGAAGGCCAATCTTCCTCAGAGAGAGCCGGAAATGCTCAAGAAGTGGATGGACGAAGACCTATACAGGAAGATCCTCGATATGCGGAAAGCGTCGGGGAAGACGTTCCTCCTGCATGACGGGCCGCCGTACGCTAACGGACACATACACATGGGGCATGTCCTTAATAAAATACTCAAGGACATGTGCGTAAAATTTTTCGCTATGAATGGGTGCTATGCTCCTTACGTGCCCGGATGGGATTGTCACGGACTGCCGGTCGAACATCAGCTGTTCAAAGAGCTTAAGATAACCAAACACGATATAGATCAGGTGAAGTTCCGGAAAAAAGCGTATGATTACGCGATGAAGTTTGTGAAGATACAGGCGGCTGAGTTCGAACGTCTGGGGATCTTCGGGGAATGGGACGATCCGTACCTCACTCTTTCGAAAGGTTACGAATCGGATATACTTCACGCGCTTGCCGATCTCTACGAAAAGGGGTATATATACAAGGATCTGAAACCCGTTAACTGGTGTTCCAAGTGCGAGACGGCGCTGGCGGAAGCGGAAGTCGAATATGATGACAAGGCGTCACCGTCCATTTTTGTGAAGTTTAAGGCAGAGTCTGCCGGGAAAGATACATATTTCGTCATATGGACGACCACTCCATGGACGCTTCTGGCGAATGTCGCGGTGGCGCTTCATCCCGAATTTGAGTATTCTTTTGTCGAAACGGGAGGCGAGACCTGGATAATGGCATCCGACCTGGTTCCGTCGCTTATGAAAAAATTCGGTATAGAGGGATATAAAGTCGGCAAAAAAAGTTCGGGTAAAGAAATATCTCAGACCATAGAGGAAGCAACACATCCTTTTATAGACAGGTCCTCACGCGTAGTTCTGGCTGATTATGTGACAGGTGAGGAAGGTACGGGTTGTGTGCACACCGCTCCCGGTCATGGACAGGACGATTATTTTACCGGAAAAAAGTATGGCCTGCCGGTTATTATGCCCGTGAACGCCTTCGGTAAGTTTACCGAAGAGGCGGGTGAATTCGCGGGGCAGTATGTTCTTAAAGCCAACGACGCCATTATCGAGAAGATGAAGGCTGGCGGTTCGCTGATAGCATCGAGTGAAGTCATGCATTCATACCCGCACTGTTGGAGGTGCAAGAAACCTATTATATTCAGGGCCACCAAACAGTGGTTCATGAGCATAGACCATAAGGACCTTCGGTCGAACATGGAGAAGACGATATCGAACGACGTCGAATGGATACCAGCCGTCAGCAAGGACCGTATCAATGCGATGGTGAAACTGCGTCCCGACTGGTGTCTTTCCAGGCAGAGATACTGGGGTGTTCCTATACCCGCTTTTCAGTGCTCGACCTGCGGAGAGACGTTCACCAATGAGAATATAATAAGGAAAGTGGCCGAGCTCACAAGAAAGAGCGGCGCGGATGTATGGTTTGAGAAGGACATCAAAGAGCTGATGCCTCCGGACGCGACTTGCGGCAAGTGCGGAGGAAAAGAGTTTGAGAAAGAAAGCGATATTCTGGACGTGTGGTTTGATTCAGGAGTAAGCCATAAGGCTGTCCTCGAAGCCAGGCCGGAACTGTCTTTTCCCGCTGACCTGTATCTTGAGGGGTCTGATCAGCACAGGGGATGGTTCCAGGCGGCTCTGATAACCGCGATGGCTACAAAAGGCAGGGCGCCGTACCACAAGGTGCTTACTCATGGGTTCGTCGTAGACGGTGAAGGAAAGAAGATGTCTAAATCCGTAGGCAATGTCATCAGCCCGCAGGACGTCATGAAAAAATACGGCGCTGACATACTCAGGTTATGGGTATCATCCTCTGATTATGAAGGGGACATAAAGCTTTCTTCCGAGATATTGGAACGTCTTGCTGACGGATACAGGAAGATGCGCAATACGTTCCGTTTCCTGATCAGCAACCTGAACGATTTTGATCCCGAAACCGACGCTGTGGCCCCGGAAGACATGAGCGAGATAAACCGATGGATGCTGTCCAGGCTGTCGAGGCTTGCAAAACAGGTCAGTTCAGATTACGGGCACTGGGAGTTCTATAAGGTGTACCGGGCGGTATACAATTTCTGTGTTTATGAGGTAAGCGCTTTTTATCTTGACGTTTTGAAGGACGTATTGTATATTCTGACACCGGGAGATAAGGAGAGAAGGGCGGCGCAGACGGTAATTTTCAGGATACTGCACACTCTGGTGCGGATGATGGCGCCTATACTCTGCTTTACCTCGGAAGAGGTGTGGCAGGAAATGAGAGTCCCGGGTAAGGCCGACAGCGTGCATATGTCCGACTGGCCGGACCCGGAAAAAGAGATGGCCGGATGGGAAGACCCCGAGCTTGACGCGAAGTGGAGTGATATTCTTGATCTTCGCAGCGGCGTGATGAAGCTGCTCGAGCTGAAACGCGAAAAAGGCATGATAGGGAGTTCCCTTGAGGCGGGCATAACGGTTTATGCCACTGATGATAAGATGCGGGATTTTGTTAACGCGAACATAGAGCTTTTCCCGCTTCTCTTTAAGGTGTCTCAGGCTTCTGCAAGCGGAGAGCCGGAAGAGGGAATGGAAGACGTTCCGACGATGTCTCTTAAGATCGGCATAAAAAAAGCATCGGGCGAAAAATGTCAGAGATGCTGGAACTACAGCGAGACCGTAGGCGGGAATAAAGATGCACCGGAAGTGTGTGATAGGTGCTATAATGTGATATCTGAAAGGAGCTGTAATGGCAAAGAGTAAAAAAACTGGAACCGGTAGCGAAAATAAGTCTTACAATAAGAAGGAGCTTACCGATATAAGAGAAAAACTTATTGAAAAGAAGGCGCAGATACTTCAGG
>CAZUYM010000097.1:0-5171 GCA_964624805.1 uncultured Planctomycetia bacterium | reverse complement strand
GGCTGCGCGATCTGGGGCTTTACTAGTGATCAGTGATCAGTCATCAGGGATCAGTTGCCAGGAACAAGCACGTCTTACGTTGAAGGGTTACGGCTATCGAATCGTCTGTCGTTAAAGGGTAGAGGTTCAGCCCCAACCGTAAACCGTTTAACGATTCCCAAGACGCAACCGATCAACGATATACGATATACGAATTACTCCGCTGGTAATGTAACCCGGATATCGTCGATATAGATCGGGCCTGAGTAGATGGGTTTATTGTTGGACTCGACTCGGATGGCGACTTTGCGGACATCTTCACGGAAAGCCCGGTCCACTACGGTTCTTTTCCAGTCAGTGCTTCCGTCTGTGATCATTGCTGTCAGGGTCGTCCACTCTCCCGGTTGGAGGCGCACGCTTCGGGCCATTTCGACAAATTTCCATGTTTCGCCTACAGTCACTATAAGCTTCGCGCGAAGCCCTTCGGGCGCGTCCGGAGGGATGAAGATGTCTGCCGAGATCGAAATGTAATCGGTAAGGTCCAGGTATTGCTGGATCTCGACCAGGGCGGCTGTCCACCTGGATCCAGGGAAGTTCGCTTCCAGCTTTAAGCTTCCGGTACCGTTTGAAGCCACGTCAACCGTCTTGGCTAAGGACAGACCCACGTGATCTGTTTTGTCGAGTGCCCAGTAGGGTATTTCCCAGCTGTCTTCACTTATTTCAAAATCATATATTGTCTTGTCTTTGCCTTGCTGCATATCTTGCGGGGTCCGGGAGACCGTGTATAAAGGTTTTTGCTCTACCGGCCGGGTCGCTACCTTTACTGAAAGAGAGACTCTCCTGTAACCGAAAAAATATACACCCGCGAGCACCAAGACGGTTACGGCGATAGCGGCTATGACAAATGGTTTTTTTGAACGGACAGGTTTCTTTATGTTTGTAGAGCGTTCCCTGGAAGAGGGGGATGACGCCGGTTTTTCGGTTTTGCGTGAATTACCGAAATATGTTCTTGAGAGTTCGAGGTCGATACTGTCCTGCGCAGCTTTTTTATTCATATGAAAATATGATACAAGATTTACAGCGAAAAGTATACGAAATTTGTTAGAAGGTCATAGCTCATGGGTGATAGCTTATGCAGTACCGCGTCCTGGGTACCGGGTACCGGGAAAACCCGATACTCGGGACTCGATACCCGGTACTAATAGCAATCGGAGTGCTAAACGCTTAAAATATGAGACCCCCGTCGCTCAATATTTTCTCATTTTCTCTCGAATTTGCTATTTACAACTATATACCAATATGATATACTTGCTATTAAATTATACTAAATGTTCCATAAACCTAAAAGCTGACCACAAAATATGCGGGGGTATGGTAATGAAAATAATCTCGGTTGCGAATCAAAAGGGCGGTTGCGGTAAGACGACTCTTTCAGTTAATGTTGCGGCGGCACTGGCTAAATTGGGAAGCAAGACGCTTCTTATAGACCTTGACCCGCAGGGCCATGCCACATTTGCTCTGGGTTATACAGAGCAATCCTCGGAAAGAAAAACATCGTACGATATCTTCAGAGCGCATTTTGATAATGTGGAAGCTCCCTGTGAAGAGATCGTCATAGAGGAGAGGGATAACTTTTCTTTCATTCCCGCGAATATGATGCTGAGCGCCGCGGAAATAAATCTGGGGAACATGAACGGGGCGGCGGCTCTTTTGTCCCGGACATTGTCCGATCCTTTCTTTCAGAAATATGATTACGTCATTATAGATTCTCCACCGAGCTTCGGGTTCCTTACGCTTAACGCGATGTACGCCGCTAACCTTATTCTGGTCCCGATGGATCTCAGCTATTTCTCATTTAACGGTATAAACAGCGTGTACCGTGTTACCAGTTTGCTTAACTCGGAAACCGGAAGAGATCCGGCAGTGTACTTTGTCATGAATATCTATGATCAGCGTTCGAATTTCGCGAAAACTTTTGAAAAGGACGCGCAGCAGAAACTAGGGCCCTATCTTCTTCCGACCAAGATACGCGCAAGTGTCAGGCTGAGAGAAGCAGCCAAGGACGGGAAGACCATATTTGAATATGATCCTAAATGTTCGGCGGCACTGGACTTTTATAACCTTACCAGTGAGATCCTTACCGTCGAGACCAGGGAGACGGACATGGTCGTGCGCGAGTTCTTTCTCCACGCTCCCGAAGCGGGATCAGTATATGTCCTGGGAGAGTTCAACGACTGGCAGAAGTCTGCAGCTAACAGGCTTTCTAAGCTGGAGAACGGCCAGTGGTCAGGTCACCTCAATCTTGAAAAGGGCAAGTACAGGTATAAGTTTCTAGTGGACGACGAGTGGATGCCGGACCCGGACAGCAGCACAGCCGAGACTAACGTATTCGGCACAGTTGATTCCGTCCTGGAGATCTAAGGGCAAATATAGCGTTAATTGGAGTACCATATAAAAGATCAAGGTTGAGGTTAAGGTTGAGGTTCGACTCACCTGGTCTCAACCTTTTTTTGTGAGTTCCTCATGTTTAACGTTTCTCCTCTTAAAGAAAAACACTTAAAAGACAAGATGCGCTTTTGCGGCGTAAAGGAACAGGATATAACCGAGAGGTTTATCCGGTCTTCCGGACGCGGCGGACAGAACGTGAATAAGGTCGCGACCTGTGTTTACCTGAAGCATCGTCCCACCGGGGTAGAGGTAAAATGCGGCAGGGAAAGATCTCAGTCATTAAACCGGTTCCTTGCCAGACGCACGCTCGTGGGGAAGATTGAAACAATGATCCTCGGAAGAGAGTCGGAGGAGCGGAAAAAGATAGAAAAGGTGCGCCGCCAGAAGCGAAAGAGGTCGAAGCGCGCGAAGGAAAAGATGCTGGAGGGCAAGAAGAAGCAATCTCAGAAGAAAGCGCTCCGAGGGCCCGTGGATATTAGTGAATAGTCTTTAGTCGTTAGTGAATAGTGAGCGATACTAACGACTAGAGACTAGCGACTAACGACTAGATATGAAAAAGCTTAAACTCGACTTACATGATATTTTCAATAAGCATCACGAGATAGAAAGGTCTCTTCGGGACGTTCTTACAGAGGCCAGGGACAGTCGGGTGAAGCTGGTTGAGATAATTCCGGGAAAAGGATCCGGTCAGCTCAAAAAGAGGGTGCTTAAGTTCCTCGAAAGGAATAAGGACCTGTACGACAGGGTGGACAAGGATTCGAAGAACTGGGGCAGGCTGTTTGTGAGATTAAAGTAGGAGAGGGGGGTAGGTATTTAAATCCAAAATCCTAAGCCCAAAATCCAAAAGAATCACAAAAATCCAAAAGAAACGCTACTTTTGGGTTTTGTCATTTGGATTTCATTTGGCATTTGGATTTTGACATTTGGATTTAATGTTATGGGTTGCGGATGAGGTGTCGAGTAATATGGGCAAACGAATAAGAGATTCATGGGGGTCACGCCTGGGCGTGATAATGGCAGTCGCGGGATCGGCGGTCGGTCTGGGAAATTTTTTGAGATTCCCGGTTCAGGCTGCCAGAAACGGCGGCGGTGCTTTTATGATACCTTATTTTGTGGCTCTTCTTCTTGTCGGAATTCCCCTGATGTGGATCGAATGGTCCATTGGCCGCTATGGAGGCGGTCTGGAACATTCTTCAGCTCCCGGTGTTTTTCACAGCCTGAGAGAGAAGAACAGGTTTATAAAATATTTTGGTGTCGTAGGTATCTTCGGTCCGCTGGTAATAATGATATATTACACCTACATAGAATCGTGGACGCTGGCTTACAGTTTTTTTTCTCTTACGCAGAAATACAGCAGCATAGTCGACCAGGCGTCTATGCAGTCCTTTTTACGCGGGTTTCAGGGGCTTGAGAGAAATGAGTATTTTTCGAGCATTGCGACGGCATACATATTTTTTCTGATAACTTTCGTCCTGAATATGATCGTTCTCAGCCGCGGGATAAGGGGAGGGATTGAAAAGTTCTGCAAGTTCGCGATGCCAACGCTTCTTCTGTTCGGGGTGATCCTTGCTGTCAGGGTGCTTACTCTCGGGACGCCCGATCCCGCGCGCCCTGACTGGAATATAGTGAACGGCCTGGGATATTTGTGGAACCCTGATTTTTCTCAACTGAAGAATGCCAAAGTGTGGTTGGCGGCCACCGGTCAGATATTCTTTACTCTAAGTGTGGGGATGGGAGTGATCCTTACCTACGCCAGTTATCTGAAAAAGGGTGACGACGTAGCATTGTCGGGACTTACGGCAGTGAGCATGAACGAGACGGCGGAAGTGATCCTGGGAGGCAGTATCGTTATACCTGCCGCGTTCGTTTTTTTTGGTGCCGCGTCCATGGGGGCTCTCGCGAATTCGGGGGCGTTCAATCTGGGGTTCGTTACCATGCCTCTTATTTTCGGAAAAATGCCCTTTTCTGAGATCCTTGGATTTTTATGGTTCGGCCTCCTGTTTCTCGCGGGTGTGACCTCGTCAGTGTCAATGGCGCAGCCCGCTATCGCTTTTCTTGAGGACGAATTCAACATATCACGACAGCGGGCGGTACAGATCTTCGGGGTGGTAACTTTCGTACTGTGCAACGGGGCCATCTTTTTTTTGGGGAAGGGAGTCGTCGATGAACTTGATTTCTGGGGCGGGACTTTTTGTCTCGTTATTTTTGCCACGCTTGAGGTAATATTGTTCGGGTGGGTATTCGGGATAAACAGGGCCTGGGAAGAGGCCCATCACGGAGCGGACATGAAGATCCCGGGCATCTATAAGCACATAATAAAATATGTCACGCCGGTATTTCTTCTGGTGATACTTACCGCGTGGTTTTTCCAGGAATGGCTGCCTATTATCAGGATGGATAATGTGTCGGCCGCGGACCGTCCGTACATACTGGCTACGAGGGTGGGGCTTTGGATACTCTTCCTGGCGCTTGCCGTTATGGTCAAGATAGCCTGGAAAAAAAGACGAGTGGACGCGGGACCCGGAACAACAAAGAGACCGATATCATGACGATAACCGGATGGATATTTATCTCTGTTTCATGGGTATTGATACTCAGCCTGGCCGGTTTCTGTTTTATGAAAATATTCATGAAAAAGGATCTGGACTAGGCTGTGTTTCCCCGGGAGAGGCCAATATTCTACGGGTAACAAAAAATATCAATATTCTTTTGCTTTTGTAGGGTGTAAAGGAGACATTCATGCG
>CAZUYM010000096.1:0-5259 GCA_964624805.1 uncultured Planctomycetia bacterium | reverse complement strand
TCATTATAGGATATTTACGGATAATGTCAAGAGATAGCTGTCACTTACCGGCTGACGGCTGATAATATTATCAAAACAACCGTCAGCCCTGGTAAAAGAGGCCAACCATCCCGGCGGTGACTATCCTTTGAAGATCACCACAAGCAGTATTACTACAAGCACGGCCGAAACGATGTAAAAATCGTTAAAATACAGGAGGTCAGCGATCTTGTCGGGAAAAGAGTTACCCGCGGCTCCGGCACCCTGATGCCTTTCCTTGACCATTTTTCGGGCTTCACTTACGACCACGCGGTCTTCCTCGGTTATTCTCGAGTCTATCTCCGCCCGCATGGCGTCTATCTGCTCTTTCCGAAAACGTAAAAGCTCTCCGCCTATCTTGTAGGCGGAGATAGCTTTACTGTCCACCAGCTGCTGGACCTTCTCTTCTTTGACCCCGAGGTATTCCGCGAGTTCTACTACTGTTAATAGTTTTTCCGGCATATCAGGCTTTGACCCTGCCTTCCGCTATCCACTGGTCTACCTTGGACTTGTCGAAAACCCATTCCCCGCCTTCTCTTGTGCCGGGAATAACGCCGCCGGTGACCCAGTCGTTGACCTTGCCCGCATCCACTTCGAGATACTTCGCCAGTTGGCTCATCGTCATCCAGTCGCCTCTCGACGCTTCTCTGGCTGATGAAGTCGACTTCTGCATGCGTATCTGGCCGTTAAGAACGGCACCTTCGGAAATACTCAGCTTCGGCGCGTCCACGTCACCATTCAGTGTGGCGCTTGATTCAAGTTTAAGGATTGTCGAGGCCTTGATGTTGCCGTTAACAGTACCGGCGATGGAAATACTCTCGCCCGTCACATTAGCCTGTATGTCAGCCTTATGACCGATCATCAATATCCCTTTAGTATCCAGTGTGCCTTCGAACTTTCCGTTTATCCTCAGATTGACCGGATCGTCAAAACGAAGGGACCCCTGCATACTCGCGCTCACGTCAAGAAACTTCTCCTCAGCCTGATGCGTCGTTATTTCCGTCTTCTTCTTCCTCATCTCTACCTCCTTGGATTTTATAAAATAACTTACATATATTCTACTACTTCCAGACAGCTTTATCTACCCCCGGCATCGAAGATATTTCCGATACTATATCTTTGTGGTATATCCGGGCAAGTATCAGATCAAATGATATTTCCGTAGTGAGACCGTCCTCGGCCTTCTCGGGAATAGCCTGTTTGATCCTACCGCCATAAGCCTCTATGACGTTCTTTATGTCTTTCTCATCCGTGCTCTCCCTGAGGTCCAGGGTTATGCGGAGTTTCTTGCCGTGGTTCTTCAGTTCCATTTTTTCCTCAACCCTGGAAAGAATAAGAACCGCCATGACGACTATCGTCGTTATCCCCGCGGCCTCATACATCCCGATACCGCAGGCAAGCCCTATCGCGGCAACAGCCCATATGCTTGCCGCTGTTGTAAGGCCTCTTATGGACGCGCCATACCTGATTATCGCTCCGGCCCCGAGAAAACCTATTCCCGTAACTACGCCTGCGGCTATGCGTGAAGCGTCAACGTCTCCGACACCGGAATATTTCAGCGCCACCTCTATCGACGTAAGCATGAACAATGTCGACCCCACGCTTACCAGGATATGGGTCCTGAGACCCGCGGCGCATCCGTGTATCTCCCTCTCTATGCCCACAATACCGGCCAGTAAAGTCGAAACAAGTATCCTTACTAAAATGACTAAACTTGACATATGCCTCCTTTTTTTGATGCCGGCCGCCGCCGGCTATCACCCTCCGAGCGACGCTTTAAAGGACAGGTCCGAGACCTCCCCTAAGCCGAAAAGCCTCTCCCCGAGAACGGCTATCATCGCCGCGTTATCGGCGCAATATTCTTTCTCCGGGAGAAACAGTTCCTTACCTTCGTCGGCACAACGCGAAACAAGCGCTTTTCTGAGAAAAGAGTTGTTTATAACCCCTCCTCCTACAGCCAGAACCCCCGCACCCGTAGAGCGCAATGCCCTCATCGCTTTTTCCACAATAACTTCCGTCACAGACTCCTGAAAAGCGGAACAGATCCTGTTCTTTTCCTGTTCACTTTTGTCGGAATCCTTATACCTGTACATAACAGCGGTCTTTATGCCGCTAAAACTGAAATCAAGACCGTCACTTTCTTTCATGAGCGGCCTGGGAAGCCGGATACTGCCTACCCCGTCAAAAGCCGCGGCCCTTTCCTCGACAACAGGTCCGCCGGGATATCCTAGATCGAGCATTTTGGCTACCTTGTCAAAAGCCTCCCCTACCGCGTCATCCCTGGTGCGGCCTATGACCCTAAATTCTTTCAGCGACCTGCAATCGTAAATGCTTGTATGACCTCCTGAGGTCACCATTCCGACGAACGGGAAAATATCGTCAATGCGAAGTTCCCGCCCCTCTCGGATAAAACATGACAAAATATGCGCCTGGAGGTGTCCCACGCCAAGTATCGGTATTCCCCGCGCGTAACTGACTGCCTTAGCGAAAGCCATACCCACGAGCAAAGATCCCGGAAGCCCCGGCCCGCTGGTGACCGCGACCAGGTCTATTGTTTCCGCCTTTTTCCCCGCGTCTTCAAGAGCTTTATCGAAAACGGAAGAGATGTACTCTGTGTGGAACCTTGACGCTATCTCCGGCACAACACCGCCGTATTGCGAATGCAGATGGACGCTGGACGAGATCTCGCTTGAAAGGACTTTTCCGTCTTCCACAAGCGCGACCGCTGTCTCATCGCATGAAGTCTCTATTCCCAGTGTTATCATATCATAGCTCGGGAGAGGTTCATTTTTCTGATTCCCGGATCAGCTCGGAAAGCGTAACGAACCGTACCCCCTTCTTTTTGATCTCCGGAATAATGTCGGCCAGGATGTTTACCGTTACCGTGCGGTCATGCCCTATACCAACCGCGTAACCGTTCTTCCTGGCAATACGCACGAGTTTTTCCATCTGCTCTTCTATGTGCGCGGAGTCCTGTTTGTTGTCCAGGAAAACGTCCCTTACCGCGAACGGCACGTTCTTGCCCGCGGCCGTCTGTCTGCATACAGATCCTCCGGAGGTCAGCGAATCCAGAAAAAAAAGTTTTCTCCCTTTAATATCCGCCATCACCCAATTCATGACCTGGGCATCCTGTGTCGCTTTTGACCCCATGTGGTTGGAAGCGCCGGTCGCTCCGGGCACTGACCTGAAAGCATCTGCCATCACCCTTTTTACATCGCTGCGGCTCATTTCCGATGAAACCGTGTCTTTCTCCAGACTTCCCGTGACTTTTTCCGGCTCCATTGGAAGGTGCAGTATGACTTCCATGCCGTTCTTTTCAGCGAAGGTGCAGACCTCTCTTGAAAAAGACAGGTTAGGAAGCACCGCAAGGGTCATAGGCACTCCCGCCTTCTTGAGCGCGTTAAGGTTTTTGCCAGTGTATCCGAAATCATCAAGAACAATAGCTATAGACGGTCCCTTTTCCGCTACCGGTGTGATCTTCCTTCCGGGAACGGCCGACGCGCCTCTATAATACCCCACGCTGTAGCTAACTATCACAAGGACCATAACCAGAACAACGCCAGCGGCAACAAGGAGAACATCCCTCCTGCTGATAACGGTCTTTTTTTTCTTTTTGGCAGTGGTCTTTTTTTTCTTCGGCATAACAGTTTAACGCGCCTGATCTTCGGTATCGTCCGCGGGCGCGGCGACCGGAACAGTCGTATGTTCCCCTCTGGTCATGGCCGCGGTACGGTACTCTTCAAAAACCTTAACGCCTTTAAGTATGTTGATCGCAGCCTCGAGCTGGTTATCATATTTTTCCGGCTCTTTTTTGTCTTCATCCTTCTTCTCTTCGTCTTCATCTTCTATGCGGGCAAATATCTCGTCCTTCTCGATATCTTCTTTATTCGCCGACTCGGCTGGCTTTATTTTCCTTTTCTTGACCACTATATCCGGCTCGACTCCTTTATCCATAAGGTTAGCTCCCGAGGGTGTGAAGTACGCCGCTGTCGTAAGACGCAAAGCCGACCTGTCCGAGAGCGGTATAACCGTCTGCACGGAGCCCTTTCCAAAAGTGGTCTCTCCCACGACAAGCGCGCGCTTATTGTCTTTCAGGGCGCCGGCAAGTATCTCCGACGCGCTGGCCGATCCCTTGTTAACTATAAGCACCAGGTCCATGTCCTCAAATTCCGGTTTTTTCTTAGCCCTGAACTCCATTCTTTTTTTAGGATCTCTCCCTTCGGTGTAAACGATAAGCTCACCCTGCTCAAGGAACTGGTCAGCCACTTCCACCGACGCGTCAAGAAGACCGCCCGGATTATTGCGCAGGTCTATGATAAGGCTTACGGCGTCGGAACCTCTCAGCTCTTTTATCGCGCGCCTTAAATCCTTCGCCGTGCGTTCCTGGAATTCCACAAGCTTTATGTACCCGACGTCCCCTCCTACGATCCTGGCTTCTTTTATGCTTTTCAGCTTTATGATAGCTCTTTTGAGGTTGAACGTCAGTATCTGGTCTTCACCTTCTCTTATGACCGTGAGCGTTATCTTCGTTCCGGAATCGCCGCGCAGTTCTTTTACCGCGTCGTCAAGTGTCATATCTCTGGTCACTTTGTCATTTATCTTTACTATCCTGTCTCCGGCCTCCATACCCGCTTTCGACGCGGGAGTATCGTCTATCGGCGCTATCACCGTAAGGATACCGTCCCTTATGCCTATCTCTATTCCTATGCCGCCGAACTCTCCCTTGGTCTCTTCCGTCATCTCTTGAAAATCTGCAGGATCAAGAAACTGGCTGTAATCGTCGAGCGTCTCCATCATACCGCGGATAGCTCCGTGGATAAGGTCCTTCAATTTTACAGGCTCGACATAATCGGTGCTTATCAGAGTCAGCGCGTCGGCAAAAAGCTGTACCTGGGAGAAAAGGCCTTTACTGTCGTCTATTATCGTATTGTCTTCAGCCCTTACCGTGATGACCGCGGTCACCAGAGCCGCTGCCAGAACTACACTTATCAAGAACCTTGATCTCATTTTTTTTCCTTTTGTTTTACCGCGTTTCCGCGATCTTCCTGCGCAGCATCTCTCCCGCAATCTTGGGATTAGCCTTGCCCCGGGTCTCTTTCATTACCTGCCCCACGAGAAAACTGAGCGCGTTCTCTTTTCCGTTCTTAAAATCGTTAACCGATCTTTCATTGCCTTCCACTACCCTGGCGACTGCCTCATCAAGCGCCCCTTCGTCGGACATCTGTTCCAACCCCTTTTCTT
>CAZUYM010000095.1:0-5306 GCA_964624805.1 uncultured Planctomycetia bacterium | reverse complement strand
GGATAACCACCGCCGAGGGTCACGCGTATGAAGTACAGCGCAGGCTTGCCAGGGAAGGGGTACCGTCTGAAATATTTTATTGGGTAAGGAATGGCGAATTCCATGTTTGGGTAAAAACAAGAGACGGCTTTATTGTCGATGCGTACCCCCGCATGGGGGGAGTCCCCAGGGTTATAAGACAGGGGCATGAAGGAGACGAATACAAAGGAGACCATATAAGTAAACTGTCAGGCAGCGTGGAGAATAAAAGGAAGTGGGACGATATTTCAGAAACCCTTGAAATGCCGGCCATAATGGAAGAGATCGCCGGGTTTGCGAAAAAAGAAGCGAACACCCCTGATGTCAGAACAATAGAAGACGTTGAAAGACACAGCCGGGATGTCAAGACCGGAAACGAGACGTGGGGATATTACGCGCCTACTCCAACGGGGATCGCGCTCCAGATACTTCTGTATATGAAGACCCTGGACCCTGACGCGAAAGTCTGCGATATAGGAAGCGGCAAAGGGCGTTTCGCTCTTCTTGCGGCGGCAGCGCCGTCGGTGAAATTCCCGTCAGTGACGGGGATAGAGGTAAGAGAAGCCTTACATCTGGGGGCAGACGAAGCGCAGAAAGAACTTGCCGAGATGGAAGGTATTGACAATGCCACGTTCATTAACGGCAACTTTCTGGAGGAAGACCTGTCGGAATATGACATCCTGTATTTTTTCTATACCAACCCCACCGATATGTCGGCGCGTGAGTTTAACCGTATCTTGAGAGAAAAGGTGGTTAGTCCTACGGGGATGAAACCCGGAGCAAAATGGATAGTCTGGGGTGATTACGAAGGCCCGATAAACAACGATGAAGAGCTTTCACACCAAGCTGTTTTCCTCGGCAACCGGCCGGGGCTTAGTCACGAGCTATCTGTTTATACTCGACACGAAACTGGCACAGTAGCGCGCCAGGGTTCAGGAGAAGGTTATCCGGAAGAGGTCGGTATGGCAACAAGATCTTACGGGAAGGAAGAAACAGCAGCTCTTGCCGGCGTAAGCGATGAGGAGCTTCTTGTGTGGAATGCATCTTTTGTCCGAGATGAAGCTGTGCTTACCGGTGAGATGGCAGAGCTGATAGCCCGACATGCAGGCCTATCTCCCCCAGAACAGGAGTTTATGCGTAAGGCCGGACTTGCTCATGACATAGGAAAGAAATGGTTTAAATGGTACTTTGATTCTTTAGCAAGGCCCCCAAAATGGTTTAGAAAGATCATGTCGTTTATACATGAAGAGGCGACCATTATTATCTTAAAACTTAAAGGTATCAAACTAAAAAGATGGGAAAGAGAAGTTCTCCGGCACCATTCATATCTTTACAAAGATAGAGAAATAACTTCGGAGACAGCGAGAAAATACAATACCATCCTGGTTATAGCTGACCAGCTTGTTGCCAGATATGTCCCCCGACGCTATAAAGCAGACTCGCTCAAAGAGTATGATCAGGACCTGGCGATGAAATGGCTTAGAGTCTTTTTTGATCAGGGAAAGGGGATAGAGGGAGATGGAAAAGGAGTGCTGCCGCAAGAGGATAGACAGCTTATTGATGTTGTTGAGAAGATAAGCCATACAGACGAATTCAATAACATCATAGAGAGATCCTTAAAGAGCAAACTAAAGAGAAAAACAGGCAAAAGATCAAAGAGCAAAAAAGACATAAAAGAGGTAAAAGATGAAGAAGCGGGCGATGTTGATCCTAATGCTCTTGCAACGATCCGGGTAGTGGACCAGGGCACAGTATATGATAAAAAAGTAGCATGGGAAGAGATAAAAGACGCGTTTAATAAAGGAGAAAAGCTACCTGTCAGGATAACAGGCGTAGCGCGTTATTATACAGGCGACCCATCAGGATTTAAAGTTGAGTATAAAGGAATAAAAGGTTTTGTTAAGAAAAGACATACATTAGTTGACTTTAAAGCAGACGAAGCGGAGCTGGCATATTTTACAGGAGTAGAAATCGAATTAGAGATATTATTCCCTGGTGATCCTGTATGGAGAAGAGCGCCCATTTTTTCCATGCTGCCGGAGGAAACAGGTAGAATTGGAAAAAGGGAAGACAGACACGAAGTAGAGAAGTCAGCTGCTGCGACAGAAGTGCGATCCGGGAAGAGAAAAAGAGGAGTGCCGGGAAAACAGCTGAAAAGAAGCAAGGGTAACAGGCTAAGCTACCTGAGGAAAAAGAGAGAGAGCGAGGATCAGCGGCTTGAGGAGATACTGGCGCGGGACTGGGAAGATATGGATATCGCCGTAGAAAAGGGTGAAAAAACGGCAATAATAAATATGGACGCAGATAGCCCGTTAGCTGAATTACCAGACTACGCGGCATCCACGGCACCAAAACTCGGTTTTGTTAGAGAAGAAGGCCCGGAAGGAATAAAAGTGGCAGTGCCTGAAAACAGTCCATTTGCAGACTTGTTGGCCAATGCCAAGGAGACACTAAGGTTGGTAGAAGAAGGTTCCGATGAAGAGCTCCGTCTCAAGGAAGAGAAAAAACCTAAAATTGTCTTACCCGACGGGTCCCCCTACAGTATTTACAGGATAATGCGCGAGAACCCGAACCTCGTTTTTCCGGACGAGATCCGTTTGATGACAAAAGGCAGGACGCCAGAGGGGCACCTCTCAGCAGAAACGGTAAAAAGAGATCTTGGAACTCTTGTTTTTCTAGGACTTGTTGATAAGAGAGTGGAGCATGGAGAAGAAAAATACCGTGTAAAGCCTACAGATTATTATGAATGGGAGAAAATAAGGCTTATCCTTGAATCGCTTGGCGCGCGACCGACAAGTGAAGAAAAGAGACAAGCAAAAGAACAGTTAGAGAGTTCCAGCCAGAAATTGCTGAAAGATACTCAACATACCGGGGATACGACCGGGAGGGATTGGGCAGAAAGGCCGCCGAAGAACGACGATGAATGGATGGCTTACCTACAGGATGCCCACCACACAAGTGTTTATGAGCGTGTTAATAATAATCCGGATATCCGGGCGCTATTTAACGAGTATGTCGAGGATATCGAGAGGTTCAATGAGTCGGCTCTGTCCGGGGAAATAGAACCGGAGAATGACGATGAGAGGGGCATGTTCGCCTATGCGCTTTCATATTTAACCCAGGTGGATCCTGCCCGGATGCGAAAGATCGGTGAGTTCGCGAAAATGAAGGTAAACCAGGTTTCAGGAACGGAAAGCGTCAAAGAGCAAGAAGAAATGCATAAGGACGAAAGAGCAGCTCTTTTAAAAACTTTAGTTACAGAAGCGCGAGAAAAGCTGGCGCCGGCTCAGGTCGTGAGAAGATATGATTTAATGGAGGGGGAGGAGGCTTTACCTGGAGAGAATAAAAGGCTGGTGCCACAAATTTTAGAACGAACAGGGCCGCAGAAGAATTCAGAAATGCTGAGAAGAATTAACGAATGGTTCTACAGGTTTAAGGGGACCAAAACTTTCAGCGATGTCTTCTCGACCAGCGCTTCAAGGGGGTCACCGTGGACGCGCAGTGAAGCGGAAAGGTTTGTCAGGCAGCTCGACCAGATGGTCCAGCACGGCAAACTGCCCGAGGTGATAACGGTGTATGAGATCGGGTGCGGGAACTGCAGGTTTGCGGGAGAATTTCTCAGCTATATGGAAGAGCTGAACCCCGAATATTACAAAAGGATCTCTTATGTGATCGGAGACTTTTCTCCGGAGATGCTGGAAGAAGCAAGCAAGACGTCCTACATTAAACCGCACCTTGATCATGTGTCGTTTATCGAAGTCGATGCCACCAAGCCGCTTCCATTTACCGAGCCGGCGTTACTTATCCGGGCCAATGAACTTTTAGATGATCTTATGCCCATGCAGCTGCTTAAAAAAGAAAACGGAGAATTTTATGAGATGCAGGTTGAAGTCCGCGTTGATGCAGCGACCGGGTTCAGGACCAGGAACGGAGAGATGGTGGGACTGGATCTTGCCGTCAAGTGGATGCGGGAGAATGCCCTGGAACAATTGGCAGGGCTTGACCCGTCATTTCTGGAGAAGATAGAGATCGTTGAAACCTGGTCCCTTATCGAAGACATCTCGGATTATCCATACGGCGAAGATATAAGGGAAGCATACAAGGACAGCGAATATGCGGAAATACCTTTCAATGAGGCTGCTTTTGATTTTGCGCAGAGAGCCGTGCGGCACCTGTATCCCGGATACGGACAGTTTATCGCGTACGATTACGGAATATATGAAGATTCTAAGAGTTTAACGGGAGTTTTCAGGAGGTACGGGGGACAGCCCACTATGGATGTAAATTTCCTGCTATTGGAAAAAATACTTGAAGAGAAACTGGGGTCGAGGTATGTCCGTATCCAGCGTCAGCCGGAATACAGTCTGTATTCCGATGGGCTGGACAGCGTATTGGGAAGGAACTTTTACAGAATGGAAGTCGTCAGCCCGCTTGTTGAGGGGGAAGAGGAGGAAGGGCAGGGTCAGGAAGCGCAAAAGTTTATCGATTCGGTCATAGAATGGATTGAAACGCGGGCCATAGCGACGGGCAAAAGAGGAGAAAAACTGGTTATCGGGATCGATACGAGTTGGATACCGGAAACCCAGCTTGATCTTGCAGGGATGCAGCAGCTTCTCGCGAGCATTCGTACTCTTTCCAGAGGCAGGCTCAAAGGGTTTGAGGACATTGAGGTGTGTATAAACGATGATCCTCGCGCGCTTGCCGCAGGGGTGTGGGCGGCAAGAAGGTCAAAAGATCCCAAAGCCCCGCTTACGCCTCTTTCCAATGTGGTCATTCTTGGAGACGAGGATATTCTGGATGCGGAACTGTTCCGCTCGTTCCGGGGTACAAAAAAAGAGGAAAGCGCGTTTTTCGCTAAAGTAAGACTACCGGAAGACCTGTCCGAAGAAACGGATATCGATCTTTTGACCATGGTAGCGAATATGCTGAGCGTAGTGTCTTCTTCCAAAGCAGATAGTCCGCACGAATTTTATGTGGAAGTGCCGGACGCGGGCAAAGTTCCCCTGCACAGACTGACTGAAATATATGAAGCTCGGAGCAAAGCGCTTACCATGGCATAATGCGGAGAAGAGGGTAAAAAACCGCTTGCTTCGGTGCAACAGATTTGCTATAATCAGCAGTCACAAGGATTTACTATTATCGCGGGGTGGAGCAGAGGTAGCTCGTGAGGCTCATAACCTCAAGGTCGGAGGTTCGATTCCTCCCCCCGCAACCAAATTTAAGGACCCGGAGAGGGTCCTTTTTTTTGTCCTTAAAGTTGGTTTATGTGATCGATTTCAAGCGAAACG
>CAZUYM010000094.1:0-5314 GCA_964624805.1 uncultured Planctomycetia bacterium | reverse complement strand
CGCCGTGGGCGGCCGTATAAAGTTCGGTGGTCCTTTTCCCTCTTAGTACCATCAGATGATCCTGCTGGTGAGGATGCATATACCAGGGGCGTTCCACCTCCCCTACGGGTCCCGGAGAGACCGCTCCTCTGTCATGCAGAACACAGTCCACTCCCGCGATACATGAGACTATTTCATCCGGAAGTATGTCAAAGGAAACTCCCTCCGTCCTGCGGAAAGGGACCAGCGGTATTATTTTGTACAGCCCTTTTACTTCCTGCGTCATGGTTATCTGCCCTTCTTACATATTACAGCTGTCTAATTCTATAAATTGACCAGCGCGTTCTTCAGTTCTTTTTCCATGTTCCGCTGCTTTTCTGTCAAGTCTTCCAGTATCTCTTTTTTCCATTCCAGCGGAAAATAGTTTATAAATCTCGCGTAAAGGTCGCCGGTAAGCTTTTTCATCTCGATAGCGTATTCCAGGACATCCCTTTTTGTGGCCTGCGTAAGGAACGGCCGGGTGTAAAGTCCGTGCGCTATAGTCTGTTCTTCCAGGGTGTTGATGGCCGCGCCATCCGAAGCCTTCAGATTCCACTTGCTTACCATCACCGATAGCTGCTCCGCTTCAGCGCGTTCTTTAAGAGCCATCGACGCGCATAGTTCTTTTGCCGCCTCGTCCGACAGCCTGCGGGAAGCCTCTTCAAAAAAAATAGCGGCCCTTTCTTCCAGTCGCAATGCCACCTGCAGTATATCCCTGAGTGACACCTCCCCTTTGAGCCGGAACACCCCGACGGCTACCTTCGACATCCATTTGCCTCCCCACATAAAGACCGCACCGAGGACCGCGATCCCCAGAAAAAGGCCCACGATATCCGCCGCGATGTCATTGACGGAGACTTTATCGTCCACTATCTCTTTGAGCGCCATCGCGACAAGAGACGCGACGATAACAAAGATCATCGTTTTGACCCATGTAAGATGATATTTCCTGCAGAACGGATACAGTATAACCGCCCATGCCAGGGGTATGACAAAAGCTACTATCACATGCGGTAAACCATCCGGCATCTTTGTCTCCTTACATACTCATCGGGTCGATGTCCACAGCCATGAACACACCCGATCCTTTTCTGAAACCTTTAAGAGCTACCCGAAGCTTCTTTACTATTTCTTCGCGGTCTTTCGATTTTATAAGAACATTCCACCTGTAATACCCTCTGAGCTTCGTCATGGGGGCCGGAGCCGGACCGAGCATATCGATGGAAGGTATCTTTTTCTTAAGAGTTTCGGCGAGACGTCCCGCGACCTTGACCACGTTCTCCTCTTTTTGGGACCGTACCGTTATTTTTACCAGGCTAACGAACGGCGGGAACATAAGCTGCCTGCGCGCCTCTATTTCCCGGAGATAAAAACTGTTATAGTCGTGTTTCGCGGCCATACTGATAGCATAATGCTCTGGAGTGAACGTCTGGACTATTACTTCTCCTCCGAGATCACTCCGACCGGCGCGACCGGCGACCTGGGTAATAAGGTTGAACGTCCGTTCTCCCGACCTGAAATCCGGAAGGTTCAGGTTAGCGTCAGCCGATATTACGCCTACCTGCGTGACCTTCGGAAAATCCAGCCCTTTCGCTATCATCTGCGTCCCTACTATTATATCTATCTTGTGATCCGTAAAATCCTGCAGCACCCTGTCATGCGCCCCGCGCTTCGACATAGTATCAGAATCCATACGCTCTATGCGCACACCGGGAAGTATCTTTTTGAGCTCGGTCTCCACCTTCTGCGTACCGGTCCCCCTGTACATCAGCTTTTCGTCATTACATGAAGGGCATATCCCGGGCGGGGCCATCCTGCGATTGCAGTAATGGCAGATAAGTTCCGCTTTCGCCTGATGAAATACCATCGGTGAATCACATTTAGAGCATTTGAGAATATATCCGCATTTTTGGCAGTTGACGAAAGTGGAATACCCCCGCCTGTTGATGAATATGAGCGCCTGCTGCTTTTTCGCTATATCTTTCTGAAGCCCCTCGGCAAGTACTCTTGAAATAACGCTCTTTCCGCTACGCGTCTCGAACTCCATACGCATATCCACGAGTTTCACTTTAGGCAGCTTCTTTTCCTCTATCCTCTGTGTAAGCTCGACAAGACGGTACTCACCCATGACTGTCTTGTGGTATGATTCCAGAGACGGAGTAGCGCTTCCGAGTATAACGGGAGCGCCCGCTGCGCGGGCCCTTTCTATCGCGACTTCCCTGGCATGATACCTGGGAACGTCCTCCTGCTTATAGCTCGGTTCATGTTCCTCATCAACAATAAAGACGCCGGGATCCTCAAACGGACTGAATACCGCGGATCTAGGGCCTACTACCATCCGTGCCTGGCCGTCCTTGATCCTTTTCCATTCCGTGAACCTGGCACTCTGAAGCATCCTTGAATGAAAAACAGCCACCCTGTCCCCGAACCTGGACCTGAACCTTTCGACCGTCTGGGGGGTGAGGGATATCTCCGGAACGAGTATAATTCCGGTCTTCCCCTTCGAGAGAACGTTCTCCATCGTCTGAAGATATATCTCGGTCTTTCCGCTTCCGGTTATCCCGTGCAGGAGGAACACTTTGTGTTTCCCCTCCTCGACGCAGGCATTTATCTCTTTAAGAACTTCCTCCTGCTCCTTATTGGGTATATGCGGCTCTGTCGGCACTACTTCCCGCTGCACTTCTCGTATCCGGGAAGTCATAGATATTTTCCCGTGCTTTAAAGCACCCGGTATCATCGCCTCAAGAGCTTCACCCCATGAGCAGTAATAATTATTTTTTATCCATTCCCCCAGATCGATCATCTCTTTGGTGAATATGGGCTCTTCATCTATCACGTCCAGAAGCGGCTTGGGATCTTCCACCTGAGGCTGGTCCTCCATTTTAACGATATACCCTATCCGTTTGTCGTTGCGGAACGCTATATGCACCCTCTTCCCGATCTCAGGAGAGAATTCGATATCGTCGGGAACCTTGTACTGAAAGGTCCGGTCTATCGGCAGGCTTGTGACTACTTCGACGTATTTAGTTGGCATAATAGTATTCAGTATGTAGTATTCAGTATTTAGTTACAAAAATGAAAGTGAAAAACGTCATCCCCGCATGTGACCGAGGGGCAAAGGCCCCCGAGGAAATGCCGAATGCCAGAGGGCTTCGGCCTTTAAGCGGGGATCAATTAAGAATATTTTACTTCTATTTGATCCCGGATATCCGCTATCGCGGATTCCGGGATGACGTTATGTTTTACTATTCCCCATTCCCTCTTCACAATTCCCCGAACCTGCTCACTGTTCACTCTTCTTCGGCACCTCGATGCCCAGTTCCCGGGCGATCGCCTGCATATCTTCCCACACGTCCTTTTTCCCGCTGGAATTACGCAGAAGGTACGCGGGATGATATGTCGGCATCAGTTTAGCGCCGTGATAATCGTAAAACTTCCCGCGCAGGTTGCTTATCGGTGTTTCGCTGCCGAGAAGCGTCTGGGCGGCAAACTTTCCCAGAGCGCAGACGACTTTAGGTTTGATGATCTCTATCTGCTTTATGAGGTAAGGGGAACACAACTCTATCTCTTCTGGAAGAGGATTGCGATTAGAAGGCGGTCGGCACTTTAGTATATTGGCTATGAAGACCTCTTCTCTTTTAAGCCCTATGGACTCTATGATCTTAGTGAGCAGTTTCCCCGCGCGCCCGACAAAAGGCCTGGCCTGCGCGTCCTCATCCGCCCCCGGCGCCTCACCAACGAACATGAGATCCGCGTCTGGCGCTCCTTCACCGAAAACAACGTTCGTTCTGGTCCCGGAAAGAGAACATAATTCGCAAACAAGGGTCTTTTCTTTCAGGGCATCGAATTCCGGCCCCGACGACACGCTCTCGGGCGCAAGGACGGGGTCGGGCGAAAGATATATCTCGTCTACCCCTCCCAGTTTTTCAGACTCTATAGCTTTTTTAATACCGTTTATAAGATCTTTATCGCTCATAGGAACCCTCTTTTATTTTATGTCCTCCAGGACCGCGTCCACCACACTGCGCGCGGCATCGGGCCGCCTTACGGCATCAAGCCCTTTAAGAAAACTGCTGTAATTCCCGTCCGAGGCGAGTATCTCATCCACCATGACAGGTATATCGTTAACGCTCTTCGCCTTTTCGGCGGCGCCTGCTTCTGTAAGCATATCTTCGTTCCACGTCTCCTGTCCCGGCACGGACGCGAAAAGTATCATCGGAAGGCGCGAGTTCATCGCCTCGGTAACACTGATTCCTCCCGCTTTTGTTATCATCAGGTCCGACACCGACATCAGTTCCGCGACTTTGTCGGTAAAACCGAATAATATAACCGGATAATCAAGCTCCGAGGAAAGGACCCCTATATCCGCGTACGCGGCTTCATTGTGCCCGCATACGGTTATTACCTGCAACCCTACCTCGCAGGCATTCAACGATCGCAGCATCTCTTCCATCGGCCCTACTCCGAAACCGCCGCTCATCATGAATATGGTCTTCCTGTCGGGATCCAGGCCGTATTTTTTTCGAAGTTCGTCCATATCGAACTTTTCGCTGAACTCTTTTGTCGTAGGGATACCGGTAACCGCTATCTTCGGTACAGCTATACCTCTTTCTACAAGTGCTGTAGTGACAGGATCAGCTCCAACGAAAAATCTGTCGATATCGTCCGACAGCCAGTAACTGTGCGGGCCGTAATCGGTGATGACAGCGTATAATTTCGCGGTCAGCATCTCCTTTTTCTTCAGTATGCCGGCGATGCTTGGCAGAAGATAATGGGTCGCCACTATCGCGTCCGGAGACTTCTCTTTAAGCATCTCCCCAAGACCGGGCAGACTGCTGTAATCCAGCGTGGCACGTAACTTTCGGGTCAGGACATCCACCCATAACATGTTGGAGAAATAAAAAAGCGCGGCCCAGAGCCACCTGGCGCGTTTCATCAGGAAAACGTAGAAATCCAGGTACAGGAATTTATATACACTGTTGCCGTATTCCAGGACATCCACCATCTCCACGTCCATATCTTCCGGTCTTTGTTTAAGCTCGTCCAGAAGCGCCATCGCCGCTTTCTTATGCCCGAGCCCACCCGTCGAATAAAGTATAATGATCTTTTTCATAGTTAGTCCCCGTTATTGAAGTAAAAATCGTCCTCCCCGCATGCGACCGAGGAGCAAAGGCCCCCGAGGAAGTGCCGAAGCTAGAGAGCTTCGGCCTCTTAGCGGGGATCCATTAAAAATATTACTTTCATTTGATCCCGGATATCCGCTACCGCGGATTCCGGGATGACGTTTTTGATTCCC
>CAZUYM010000093.1:0-5358 GCA_964624805.1 uncultured Planctomycetia bacterium | reverse complement strand
GCATGGAACCACAACATATCATGTATTACTTTGTCCAGCACGTCTTCTACGACATCCGAAGAGATACTCTCCCCCGAAGCCGTTACCCTGCTCAACATATTACGTAATGTTGGGGTCATGCGAGCCAGCTCGTTCGAATCCACCATAAAAGGGTCATTAAGCGGTACAAAGATCTCTTCAAGCCGCTGATCTTCTTCTGTAGGCCATACGGAAACTTTCACATCTTTCCCCCAGCCTTCTATACTCACACCATGCTCTCTGAATACATCATTTCCTATATAGGCATATTGATCCGCCGCCTCCTTACTCCCCGTCGCATGCTCCAACATGCTACCGTTCGCCAGGCGGAACAAGTCGTTGATCTTCTCATAATGATCCTCATCCCAAAACTTTGACATGTCCGAGTGGATATGCGAAAGATCAAAAATAACCACTTTCCCGGAAAGCTCGTCATACCCGTAATTGTCACCCAACTTCAGGTCTCCGTCGACCACCCCTCTCTTCCACATCTCCACCTGAAGTTCCCACCACATCCTCAGAATACGTTTTATCTCATCTAGGAAGTTTGCATCTCCGCTCTCAGCAAGTTCCCGGAACTTATCGACCAGAGGCGTGACTCTTGACTGTATAACTACATCAGGAAAAGTGAGAGTAAATCCTCTTACATCCAGCGTAAGGTTATGCATGGCATGCGTATTCGCCGCCAGACCGCCAAGCCGTTTGCGGGCCAGTATCACTCCGGGAAGTATATCCCTTTTAAAATCGACAGGCTCTCCCGCGCTGTTCTTAGCGCCAGGAATCGGCACCTTGACCACGAACGGAAGAGCATCATTTCCATACGCGCGCATCTGGGCCCCTTCTCTGGGAAGCTCTGCCAGGGATTGCCCTTCTATCTGTTCACGTATATTTCTGTAAAAGATATCGTTGTACGGCGCGAGCTCCGCAAGGCGCTGGCGATATTCTTCGCCATCCACTCCCTCGGGCGCCCCTCGGAAAGAAGGCTCTGTTACGGCGGATATTTGGACGAATTCAGGACCCATAATTTCCGCTAACCGGGCAATACATATGCTCCGTTCCATGTAATACGCCAGAAGGCTTACGCCTTCTGTAATACCTCTGGAAACAGTCTTGATCCGGTCCGGAATAACTCTTTCATTGTGCGCCACTATCAGGAGATTCCTGACAAGCGCCCTTACGCCATGAAGTTTCTCAAAATCGTCCAGCGTCCATCCGGCAATACCCATTTCATCCACAAGCACATCAATAAACCTGAATGCTACGTCTCTGTCCTCGTCGCTCATATGTTCAAAAAGATAATGCGTCGCGGCTCGTATTTTGTCGAGATTCTGGACGAAAGATTCCCCTTCCTTGGTCGAATTCATGACATCCCGTATGTTCTGCGGGATATCATCAAAATATTTCACGTCATTACCTGCGATCACATTTTGCCATGCGCTGAAAAATTCAGTCTCCTCCAACGGGATGCCGTCTTTATACGAACTTGAACTGGAACTGGATGAGACTTCTTCGTCCTCCGAAGAACTTGAAGACTCTTCATCATCCAGCGATGCCGGAGTCATTCCATACTGGAGTGCCATTACATTAGCTTTAAAATGACCTATAACCGCGGTAAGACTTAAAACAAAAACAAAATGGGCGGGAGAAAACACTGCCGGGAACAAGATCGGGGCCAGAGATAGCGCGCTGCCGAAACCGGCTGTCAAAAGCGGGAAAAGATATTCCGCCGGCGGAGCGTTTGCGCGTGCTCCTTCATGCAGAACGAAAAATAATCCCCTTGCTGCCGTAACAATGGCTACCGTCCATATGCTGTCCAGACCGAAAAAGATGCTTCCCGCTATCAGCGGTGACACAAAGAAAAGACCCTCTTCAATCCAGGGCGCGACTTTAAGCGAGTATTCCTCGAAAGGCATACGCGGCGCGATCCACTGCCTGATCTTTTTTATGGTCGCCGGGGCTACTGATGTTCCGTCTTCGCTCTCCTTTATCTTTCTCCTCGCGAATTCTCCTATTGCCTTCATCCGTTCCGGATCTACCTGTGTCAGATAGCTTAGCGCATAGGAATACAGCGTTTTTTCATCCGGGTCATAAGGGTCAGCCAATCTGCCTGCGAGGTGAAGTTCCATGAATTTTAAAAGGTCTTCCGCATACATATCGAACTTGTTCAGCATTTCCGTATTTGTTTCGACTCTAGACAGGACTCCGGAGTGCTCATTAAGCAGAAGATACGCTCTCCACTCCATACTGTTCAATGGCGGCATCGTTTCCCAGTCCCTGAAACCTGTCAGTTGTCTTTCCTGCTCCTCACATTCCACGAATCTGATCTTACCCACCTTGGCGGTTCTGAGTGACAACAATATACGTTTCAGAGATCCAATAGCCGTATTAATATCATCGTAAGCTTCCCTGTCCATCTCCCCTTCTTCCAGAACCTCTCCTATCAGGATCAGCGCGCCAAGCATCCTGTTGGGAAGATCGAACGCGGCCATATTCCCTCCGGTCTGCAATGTGTGCCTGAAGCTTTCAGCAAAAGGCATAGGCAATCCGCCCTTGATAGCCTTATCCAGATTCTGCATACCGGCCTTTATACTGTTAAGCGATGCCACATCCATTTCATTAAGAGGCCCTTCTTCCGGAAGCGACTCAAACGCGTTTTCCATCCAGGCAAGCTGCTCTTCCATAAATTCCGACATCTTCTCAATAGCCCTGATAGCGTGCATACGTCTTTCGGTAAGTGTCAGGTCTTCTTCTTTCGGTTTTTTGAAGACGTTACATCCTGTCATCAAACTCTCGGTGAATACCAGCTTAAATCCGACCTCCTGAATAATGCGGTTGAAAACTTCATTAAAATCGGACCCGGTCACGACGAACACCTGCCCTCCCGGTTTGAGAACTCTATAGAACTCAAGGGCTATCTTTCTGTAATATGCCTCTTCGTCCATTTTTCTCTCATTGGGAAAATTCTCTTCCCAGAACCTCTTATTTATGTCGTAATAAGTCCCATAGCAATCCGGGTTAAGAACATTCGTGCAGAAAATATGGCTGAACTGTCCGTTTTCGAAAGCTTCCATTTTCAAGGCGTTTCCCCTGAAGAGACCCTTATCAGGGTCCTCGGTTACCTGTGGATCCAGGTTGGCAACTTTTACGTTACTGAGATCTACAGGTCTTTCGACAAATTCCCTGGAGCTTTCAGTGGCGTAAAAATAATCACGAACGGGTTGCAAAAGCCCTCCTCCCATTTCAAGTATCTGGACGGGCTCTTCTTCGGTACCGTTAAATCTCCCTATACACTCTTCTCTGGCAATACCTTCCTGTTCGGCTATCAATCCGAAAAGCCGGCTCAGTATAAACAGCACTTTGCCATATGAATATTTATACCCATCCATGAATATCTCACGGTAACGTTCCAGGTAACCGGTAAGATGGGCTCCGAAAAAAGCCATTGCCGTACTAAGCGCCCTGACATTCTCCCATTCCTTAATGATATCAACGCCAAACCTGGCATGTAAGGCCTCCGCGATCTTTTCCGGTTCGGGGTCATATACCCTGTTCGACCTTAGAAAATCCGCGACATAACGGGCGACCGACTCATTTGTCCGTATCTCTTCAATGACCATCCTGGAATCCCGAACCGCGGTCTTTACCCTGTGCGCTAAACTCCTCAGGGCAAGCTCCAGGTCCTCATGAGACCGGAGATCCGGCAAAATTATATCAGGCATAGCTTTCAGAGCCCTGATGACTTTCACGTTGTCGATATCTTCCTCGCCCATAAGACGATTTACAAGAGAGTAATATAGCTCTTTATCCTTTCCAAGCCTTTGTATCAAAGCCCTGATATCCCCTTCACTCATACCATCCCCTGCGGTGGGATCATTCTCCCCCGATCCCTGACGGGATTCTGTCCCACTCCTATCGATCTCTTTGACTATATGTTGCCCCCGGCTAGGCGACAATGCTTGGGGGGATTTCAGCACGCCGCCATCACCGGGGTCTAAAATAAAATATGAAGTTTCACTATTCTTCGTGCGGGTGACTAAAATAGAATCGTTCCACCGCTCTATTCTGAGCTGCCCTTCTCTTTCCGCAGATCCGGTTCCCAGAATGCCGGCGAATTCCGCCGGAGTTATGCTGCCTGCCACTTTTCCCGAGGACTCGGCGCTAAGACGTTCATATTCATGGGAATATAAGGAGAACCACATACGGGCTTCCGCTTTCCAGTCTCCGCCGGAAGCGGCGACACTCGCCAAAGCGTACATGGCGCTTTCTATGAATTTCTCCTCGTTCATATCCTCGAAATAGGCCATTACCGCCAGCTGATACCTGCCGGACTCTATAAGTTTCTGATAGGGTTTTTTCTTGTTGGTAAGTATCGCTATATAAGGCCGATCCTCGCCTTCCTGGAATTTAGGCACGACTACCATATAGGATAATTTGTTTTCGTGAAGCAATTCTCTCAGGCCGCTTGTGTGATACCCGCCCGTTATCAGCGCGGCAACATGCTTCTTTTCGTCTTTCATCTTTTTAAGGGTATTCTCCAGAAGCGCCCTGTTCCTCTTCTCCGCTATCAAATAGAACTCCACTGCCTCATCCATGCCCGCGAAGATCAGGTCTGTCTCATATCCTGTTCCTGTGGGAATCTCATACTTTAGACAGATATTTTTAAGGAACGCTGCCATCTTTGACGCTTCGCACATCTCCCTGTTATCCGATATATATCCATATTCATCATTATTCAGCTCCACACTGTAAAGCTTTATCAAAAGATCCGTTAGTTTTATCCATCCATATAGTTCCCGCTCATCATCATTGCGGAAAAGTTTTTCTCTTACTTTTTCTTCAAGTTCGGATATCTCCCTGTAAAGCAACGCTATCTCTATTTCCTCATATACGGAGACATAACGGATAAATTCATTAAGGTTCTCATACGGCGTAGTATCTATTCCACTGGTCGCGGCAAGAAGGTCGAGATATTTATGAAAATCAGCCGGCGATATTTTCCCCTGTTTAAAAAGCAGGGACCTGTAAACCAGGTCCTCCATTCTCTTTCTGTCCAGGACATCGCTTAATGAATCGATCAGTTCTTTTCTTTCGGCGTTTGCTTCGGCGAAGTCGATCGACTGCTCTATATTCATCGCCTCTACAAGTCTCATGACATTGGGGTGCGCCTTCAAGGATATCCCCTTATTTTCGGCAAGCGCCCTTACAGAGTTCCAGTATT
Source organism: uncultured Planctomycetia bacterium (assembly GCA_964624805.1). Taxonomy (GTDB): domain Bacteria; phylum Omnitrophota; class Gorgyraeia; order Tantalellales; family Tantalellaceae; genus Tantalella. Next base: position 122 of record CAZUYM010000093.1, on the reverse strand, counting down.
CCTCGAACCCCTTTTTACTCTCCCGGTGAGACCTGGAGTTTTCCTGAAAAGCTTTAAGTTCTTCAGAATAAACTTTTTCGGCGATCGTATCCAGATGTGATAACAGTGACTCGGCATTATCC
>CAZUYM010000092.1:0-5481 GCA_964624805.1 uncultured Planctomycetia bacterium | reverse complement strand
GATGACGGGTTTGCTTTAAGGGGCAGGGAATTGGGAATTGTGAATTGGGAATGGAGTAAAAGTAAAAATAAAAAAGAAAAGGACAGGGAATGAAAAAAACACTTGGTATTTGCTTTTTAGTATTTGGGTTATGCGCGATGGTTGTTACCGGTTGCGGCCAGCAGGAAGCTGTTGTTTCGGAAGTAGCTGAAGTGCAGGAGACAGTAGTTAAAGGCGCACGGGGAACCGAGGCCAGGGAGACGGCGACCCTTGACATAGTGGAAGTAGCTCCGGGAACTCAGGTAGCGTATCTCACCGTCACGGCGGCGGACGCTTCCAGCTTTGACCTGACGCCGGACTGGGCTCCGGAACCGAACCCCATGTCAGCGGCCGATGGTGATATGCTTACCAGGTGGTCCAGCGATTATGCGGAAGGTACGCAGTGGATATCTTTTGATCTTGGCAAACCCAGTGTGGTCAACAATGTGATACTAAGGTGGGAAAGGGCGCATGCGACCGAGTATAAGATACTTGCGTCTCTGGACGGTAAGTCCTGGAAGGAAGTTTATCATGAAAAAGCAGGCACGAGCGGTACCATGGAAGCGTCTTTTCCCGCGGTAAAATGCCGGTACATAAAGGTACTGGGACTTACCAGGGTGAACGATGACTGGGGGATATCGATCTGGGAAGCGGAAATATATGGACCGCAGCCGAATAATCCCGGTGCCGAGGTAACAAAAGAAGCGTACCTCAGCAAAGGCGAGGACGAAGACAAAATAAAAGAGGCTGAAGAGACTCTGGCGAAACTTGCCGCGCCTGTCGTGCCGCTAACCGAAAAACTTTATCAGAAGGGTGTGGTATATACTTCCTGGATGTCGGATGAGCTGATGATGCCGGCATCGGATCTGATGCTAGCTTATCTTAAAAAGACCGGTTTCGATACTATAGCCATTATGGTACCGGCCTATCAGGAAACAATAGAGTCCAAGGTAATATTTACGAACGACAAGCCGGGCGGGGATACGCCTACAGATGAGGCTCTAAAACATGCTATAGCAAGCTGCCATAAACTGGGTCTCAGGGTAGTCCTAAAACCTCACGTGGACCCGAGGACGGATGAAGCGCGTATAAACATCATGCCGTCGGAAGAATGGTTCGACAGTTTTCAGGAATTTACTGTCAGATACGCCAAACTCGCCCAGGAAACCGGTGTGGAGATGTACTGCATAGGGACGGAACTTGAAGCTACTACATTTTCCGCGTGGGCAGAGCGGTGGAACCAGATCATAGAGGCTGTCAAAACCGAATACACAGGTCTTCTTACGTACGCGGCCAACTGGACCGAATACAAAGAGGTGCCGTTCTGGGATAAGATGGATTTTATCGGACTCGACGCGTATTTTCCGCTCATGGAGAGCGGTGACTACTCGACCGCTGATCTGGTGAATTCGTGGGATGGTATAGCCGGAGATATCGAGAAATGGCTTGATGAAAAAGGTTTGAAAGACAAGGGCGTCATTCTAACGGAGATAGGATATCCTTCGGCCGAGGGCGCCAGGAAACAGCCATGGGTGGCTATATCAAAGATTGAAAGCCAGCAGGAGCAGGCCGATTGCCTGCAGGCTATGTACGAAGCTCTCAGCAAAAGGTCCTGGTTCAAGGGATATTATATCTGGCAGTATTTCCCGCAGGATAGGTGGAGTCCCCTTGGATTTACGGTAAAAGGTAAAAAGTCTGAAGAGATAATAAAGGGATGGTTAATAGAGAACGGTGAGGACAAAGAGGAGGTCTTACAATGAGGAAGATCACATTAGTAGCGGTCGCCGCAGCTTTTCTGATTCTTTCGGGAGCACTGCTGCACGCACAGGAAGAAACAGTTCTGTTCAGCTTTGAGAACGGGCTTGAGGGATGGGAGATCCCTGACTGGGCGTATGAAAAACCGGATCATGTACAGCAGGACATCACGGATTCCGATAAGTATGCAAGTGCCGGAAGTTCCAGTCTTGAAGTACAGGCAGAGTTTCCCGGCGGCAGATGGACGGGCGCCATAGTGGAGATAATGCAGTATTTTGACTGGTCGGATTACAGCAAGCTGGCATGCGATATTTATATTCCCGCGGACGCGCCGCTCGGTCTGAAAGGCAAGATCATACTGACTGTAGGAGACAGCTGGAAATGGGTAGAGCAGTCGAAGAGCGTTATGCTTAAGCCGGGAGAATGGACTACTTTGCAGGCTGACCTTAAACCCGGAAGCATAGACTGGAGAAGAGTTCAGGTCGATGACGCTTTCCGTTCTGATGTAAGAAAGATGGACATAAGGGTGGACTCTAATAATAAGCCCGCGTATACGGGACCTATATATATCGACAATATACGCGTTATAAAATAATAGCGTGATAAAGTACATACATAAGTAAAAGAGTAAGAACCCGCAAGGTTCGTTTGCGGGCAGTTGAGCGGCAGCGCGGGCTGTAAGCTCTCTTTGTCACTTGCACTCAGGATCCGGGAGAAAGACCCGGACCGTTAAAATGAAAGGAACAGAAAAATGGAATATCTTCGAAAAAGCGGTTATATGGTGTCGGTTGTGGTCGGTTTTTGCGTGTTCGCGATGGTTTTGGGCGGATGCGGCCAGAAAAAAAATGAGATGACTATGGCAACCGGTACTACTGTAGAAAAGGCCGGTGCGACGGCATCCACGGCAGCAGCAGGCGCGGCTGTCACAGAAGAGGCACCGACTCCTTCAATGGCTCCGATAACCGAAGAGAGGACTTACTACGATTTCGAGACGGAAGACCTCAACGGATGGGAGATCCCTCAGTGGGCGCTTGGGAAATCGGATTATGTCGCTAAGAATGCCGTGTCTTCCCAGGAAGTAGCTTCCAAAGGGAAGAGCAGTATGAAGATAGACGTGGATTTCCCCGGCGGGTTGTGGTCAGCGGGACTTGTTGAGATACAGCAGTACCTGGACATAAGCAATTACAGGGTCATACGCGCGGATATTTACCTTCCGGCTGATGCCCCGATAGGTCTTAAAGCGAAACTTATATTGACCGTAGGTGATAACTGGAAATTTGTCGAGATGAGCCGCAGTGTGATGCTGATACCAGGAGAATGGTCTACTATTACGGCCAACATAGAGCCGGGAAGCTACGACTGGAAGAGGGTAGTTCCGGACGAGGAATTCGCGCAGGATGTCCGTAAGATAGCTATAAGGATAGAATCTAACAGGAAACCGACTTACGCCGGCACGATCTTTATAGACAATGTCAGAGTCGGGAAATAAGTAAGGCCATGACTTGCGCAACTGTAAGGAGCGCAAGTCATAAGGCCAAACTTACCATTGACACTGAAGATGTCAATGGTAAATTCACAGACGGCTTTTAGCCTGCAATTTATGGCGATGCAAAGGGCGCCATAAATTGACTGTTCATTTAAATTTTTTTGCTTAATAAATCAGAACTTATGAAATCTTGTTAGTTGGACATATTAAAAGTTATCGTTTGTAACAGTAACAGGGTATTCGAAGAAAGGGAGGATCATGGCGAGAAGAAGCAGTTTGAGAAAAAATATTGGCGGCAAGGCGAAGCTGATAGCAATATTGGCGGTTGTGCTTGTTATCGGGGCGTTTTTCTGGATAAGGTCGGGTCGGCAGGAAGCCGGGGCGATAGAGTTCCAGAAAGGTATGGGGTATGTTACCTGGTCCCAGGACGGTTACGACGGCGAGGGATCCGATGAATCGCTGGCCAAAGTGGAAAGCCTTGGCTCCGGCTGGGTAGCGATACTTACGACTTGGTATCAGTCGAATTGCTGGTCCGGAGATATACACAGGACGGCGAAGACTCCTTCGGACGCTTCGCTTATTCACGCGATCAGGGAGGCTAAAAAACTAGGCATGAAAGTAATGCTCAAACCTCATCTTGATCTGATAGATACCTCAGACGGCAGCTGGAGGGGCGAGATAGCGTGTGTAAAGGAACCGCAGTGGGAAGAGTGGTTCGACAAATATACAGAGTTCATCATGCACTACATAGACATAGCCAATAAGGAAAAGGTAGAGATGTTCTGTGTGGGTACCGAACTTTCCGCAACTGCGACCGTCAAAGGGTATCTCTGGAAAGACGTGATAAAGAAGGTGCGGAGCAAATATTCGGGTCGCCTGACTTATGCCGCTCACTGGGACAGGTATATGGACATAAGGTTCTGGGATCAGCTGGATTATGTCGGCATCAACGCGTATTTCCCCCTTACAGAGAAGATGGAGCCTACCTACGATGAGTTAAAAGCAGGCTGGACCAAATGGGTTGATGAAATGGAACGGTTCCAGAAAAAGGTACAGAAACCTATAATCTTCCCTGAGATCGGCTGCTGCTCCGCTGACGGCGCGGCTATCCGTCCGTGGGAGCATTTTCCGCGCAGTGAAGTGAACGTTAACCTTCAGTCGGACTATTACAGGGTGCTGCTTGAGACTTTCTGGGAAAAAGAATGGTTCTATGGCCTTTACTGGTGGTCGTGGGGTACTAACGTGCGCATGGGCGGAAAGTGGAACCGCGGTTTCACCCCGCAGAACAAACCGGCGGAAGATGTTGTGAAGGAGTGGTATTCTAAACGGGTAAAAAAAGTAAAAACGTACTAGGTACTTGCATCACGCAGATCAAGTAAGGAGTATTTATCATGAGGGATCTAATACTGAAGAACAGCAGGCTTTCGGAAAAAGAGCGAAGGAATCTCGGTATTCTCGATGCTATTCGCAGGGGAAAAGAGATATCACGCGCGGAGATATCGAAGCTAACAGATCTCAATATCGTCACGGTGTCAAATTATGTAAGTAAATACATTAAGAGCCGTATGGTATTCGAGACAGGTCTTGATATTTCCACGGGCGGGAGACGGCCCGAGCTTTTGAAGATAAACCGGCAGTACGGGTACAGCATAGGGATAGATCTGGGGTCGCCGCATCTGACGATCGACGCCGCGGTGACAGGTGTTATCATGGATATGTCAGGGGCGATAATAGCCGAAGAAAGGATCAAGAAAGAAGAAGAATCCTTTGAGAAGCTCACGGATAAGGTGCTGGACCTTACGGACTCGCTTATGGCGAAATCGGGAGTCCAGCTCTCTGATATCAAAGGCGTAGGCGTTGGCATCTGGGGAGTCATAGACAGATATCGCTCCATGGTCAGGTACGCGGTGGAGAAAGAGCAGATCGTAAGCTACGAGAACATGCTCGACCAGCTTGAATCCAGGCTGGGCGCGCCTTCTGTGATAGAACATGACGCTACGCTGGCCGCGTTTGGAGAGAGATGGTCCGGAATAGGAGCCGGCTCGACGGCAGAGAACCTTATATTTATGTGTTCTGATTCGAGCTGCGGGCTGGTAATAAGAGGAGAGCTTTATTACGGCGCTACGAAAAGCGCGGGCGAACTTAACCTTAACCCGCCGCATCCCGGTGAGGAATCCGGTCCGGATAACTGTTGGGCCAGCTATGATTATGGCTGCTGCATG
>CAZUYM010000091.1:4096-5488 GCA_964624805.1 uncultured Planctomycetia bacterium | reverse complement strand
CGGGCCTTGATGAATATTCCAAAGAGTTAGGTGGAATTATGGACGAGGCATGGAAGACGGGAAAATGGATGAAGTTCTATCCGTCGCCGGAAAAACCGGAGATCCTGGGACTTAATAAAGATAAAAAGTGACCGGGCCTTATCCTGGGCATCATATTTTGTCAACCAGCCGCGATTGCAGGTACTCCCTCATTTTTAACCTGAAATAGTAAACTGTAAACAGTGAACTGTGAACAGTTTGAGACCTAGTAGCTTTTTATCGCTACTCAGTTTACCTTCCCCTGACCGAGCCATTTTCTTGCACTTTTTTTCATTTTATTATATATGCGGCTGCCGATTGCTATTTAGCGGCGGGGAGGGTAAAATATACCTCATGAAACCTATTAGAAGCGTTATTATACTCTTGCTTGTTTTTGCTCTCGGGTTTTTCTCCTACGACAAAGTGATGAAGGTCTTTTATCAGAACAAGATGCTGAAGGAAATAGTAAAACGCCTTGAGTCTGATACGAGGATAGCCGAAGTCCTGGTCACGGGGGTAAAATACAACGAGGTGACCGGCCGGAACGAGACCACTATAAAATTCCTGGAATATGACACCAAGGGCGCTCCTATGGAGTCCAAATATTTCACTTTCAGCGGGAACATCATACAGTTTCAGTCCCTTGTCATGCGTTTTGGCGATGATCTTGTAAGAAAAGGCGACAAAATAAAGGGCAAAAGTGTATATCTTTTCTGGAAAGCTTTTATGCTGGACGGGCCGGATACACAGGAATACGATATAACGGAGATCGACCGGATCCCTGAAGGGTATAAGGTGGAGGGGGATAAGTACGAAGAAGAAATATGGCAGAAGTTCTGGACGTACTCTCTTTCCCCAGAACACAGAAACGATATGGGAATAAAAAATGCGCAAATAGAAGCGCCCGGGACAATGTTCATTCCAGGTATCTTATACACTATAAGGATAGAACATGACGGCGGGATGCGAATAGACTCGAAATCACTTTCTCCGATACTTCAGGGCGAACAGATCCCTTCCTCAGAGTAAACACATGAAAAGATACGACCAGATAGATCATACAGCGGATCTTGCGGCGCGGATATACGGCAAGGATATTCCGGAGCTGTTCGAGAATGCCGCCTTCGCCATGTTCGATATGATGGCCGATACCGAAGGCGCGGATCTGTCGGAGGCCACTCAGGTGGAGGTGGAAGCGCCGGATCTGGAAAGTCTGCTGGTGGCCTGGCTTAACGAGCTTTTATATCTTCTTGAGGTCCGCAAGCTGTTACCCGTGGTATTTAAGGTGATCTTTCTCGGGGACGGTAAGCTTGTGGCCGAGGTAAAGGGGCAGAATGCGGAAAAGGACAGGGTGCATACAGAGATAAAAGCGGC
>CAZUYM010000091.1:0-3996 GCA_964624805.1 uncultured Planctomycetia bacterium | reverse complement strand
AGGTAAAGGGGCAGAATGCGGAAAAGGACAGGGTGCATACAGAGATAAAAGCGGCTACACATCATGACATAAAGATAGAGCGAGACGATAGCGGGTACCGGGTAACTATTGTATTTGACGTCTAGACAGGCGAAGAAGGAAAGAAAGATATGACTAAGGGCTTTACCGGTAAACTGGAAAAAATAGACGAGTGCAGGTGGCGGATCCCGGAGAGTTATATGCCGGGGATGAAAGTGCCGGGCCTTATTTTTACTGACGAAAAGATGATGGGGAATATCGTCCGGGATAACGCGCCACAGCAGATAGCGAACGCTGCGCATCTTCCGGGGATAGTTCGCGCGTCCATGGCTATGCCGGATATTCACTGGGGATACGGGCTTCCTATCGGCGGAGTGGTGGCGACTGATGTCGAGAAAGGCGGAGTAATAACTCCTGGAGGGGTAGGTTATGATATTAACTGCGGAGTAAGGCTCCTGAGGAGCGATCTTGCGGCAGATGAGATACGGCCGCGTATGAAAGAATTGGTGGAAGAAGTCTTCCGCAGCGTTCCGGCCGGCGTTGGGTCCACCGGAAGCATAAGGTGTGATTTTTCCGAAGAGAAGAATATTTTGGTTAAAGGGGCCCAGTGGGCGGTAGAAAAAGGCTATGGCTGGCAGGGTGACATCGAACATTGCGAGGAAAGGGGAGCTATTCGCGGGGCGGACCCATCAAAGGTATCGGATAGGGCATTTCAGAGGGGAAAGAAACAACCGGGGACCCTGGGGTCAGGGAACCATTTTCTTGAAGTGCAGGAAGTGGACAAGATCTACAATGAAGAAACAGCGAAGGCGTTCGGTATTTCAAAGGGGCAGGTCACGGTGATGATACATACCGGCAGCCGCGGCCTGGGGCACCAGGTCTGCAGCGACTATGCGGCGGGAATGATAAAACTGCTCGCGAAGTTCGGGATAGATGTGCCCGATCGTCAGCTTGCGTGTGTCCCGGTGCGGAGTCATGAAGGAGAAGATTATCTGGGTGCCATGAGATGCGCCGCTAATTATGCCTGGGCGAACCGCCAGGTCATCACGCATTTGGTAAGAGGAGCTTTCGAAAAAGTGTTCGGGGAAAATGCCATATCGCTTGGTATGCGGCTGGTCTATGATGTGGCGCATAATATCGCTAAAATAGAACAATATGAGATAGATGGCGAGAACCGTACGCTCTGTGTCCATAGGAAAGGAGCGACAAGGGCTTTCCCGCCGGGACATAAAGATCTTCCCGACGCGTATAGAAGCGCCGGCCAGCCTGTCATAATCCCGGGAGATATGGGAAGGTGTTCGTATCTTTTGGCCGGCACGCATGCCGCTCGAGAGAGTTTTTACTCAACGTGTCACGGGGCGGGACGCCTTATGTCTCGGACAGCGGCGAAAAGGGCGACACAAGGCAGGTCTATAAGCCGGGAACTCGCGGGCAAGGGTATTCTGGTCAGATCTGTCGGCAGAGACACGCTGCATGAGGAGGCTCCGGAAGCGTACAAAAACGTGAGCGATGTCGTGGGAGTCGTCCAGAAAGCCGGCATATCCGAGAAGATAGCGCGCATGAGGCCGTTGGGGGTCATAAAAGGGTAGTACGAGTTGCATTCCGAGAAAGAAGCATATATAATTAGGTCGTGCGTAATAATATTTAGGTCGAGATCCAGGTCCAGTTTTCCGTAGGGCTTGAATTCAAGATATACCCCTATCTAGACCTAGACCTGAGCCTAGACCTACTTTTATTTATCGAAAGGTGAGAATATGCTGGATCCTAAATTTTTAAGAGAGAACCCCGAAATAGTAAGAAAAGCCCTCAAAGACAGGAGCAATGACCCGTCTCTTGTGGATGAGTTCCTGAAGTTGGACGCGAGTCGAAGGGAGATCATCCAGGAGGTCGAGACTCTTAAGTGTGACAAGAACGAAGCTTCCAAGAAAATAGGAGAGCTTATCAAACAGAAAAAAGACGCTGAATCCGCGAAGGCAGAGGTCAGCGCTCTTTCCGAAAAGATCAAAGCCCTGGATGAAAAGCTCGGAGAAATAGACGCTGGACACGCGTCTGCCATTGACCGGATCCCTAACGTCCCGCATGAAAGTGTTCCGGTAGGGGCGAGTGAAAAAGACAATCGACAAATAAAGGAGTGGGGCTCTTTGCCGGAGTTTTCTTTTACTCCGAAAGACCATCTCCAGCTGGGAGAGATAAACGGCCTGTTCGATTTTGAAAGAGGGGCAAAAATAGCCGGGTCGGGTTTTCCCCTGTTTACCGGTCAGGGGGCGAAGCTTGAAAGAGCCCTCATTAATTTTATGCTGGATGTTCACATAAAAGAACATGGGTATAAGGAAGTGTATCCGCCCGTGCTGGTAAACCGTAAGAGTATGAGGGGTACAGGTCAGCTGCCCAAACTGGAAGAGGACATGTACCACGTAACTGAAGATGACCTTTTTCTGATACCGACAGCGGAAGTTCCCGTGACCAATATGCATGCCGACGAAATCATACCGGAAGAGGATCTGCCGATAAAGTATACGGCATATACTTCCTGTTTCAGGAGGGAGGCGGGGTCTTACGGGAAAGATACAAGAGGGCTTATTCGCGTGCATCAGTTTGATAAAGTGGAGATGGTGAAATTTACCACCCCGGAAACCTCCATGGATGAACTTGAGACGCTTCTGGGAAACGCGGAAGACATTATCCAAAAACTGGGACTTCCGTACAGGATACTGTCTCTATGCACGTCTGATATAAGTTTCGCCGCGCACAAATGTTATGATATAGAGCTCTGGGCACCGGGAACCGACAGGTGGCTGGAAGTCTCAAGCTGTTCGGTTTTTTCCGATTTCCAGGCTCGTCGGGCCAACATCAAATATCAGCCGGCTGATAAATCTCAAAAAGCAGCGTACCTGCACACTCTTAACGCGTCAGGTGTGGCTTTGCCGAGGCTGGTGATAGCCTTGATCGAAACATATCAGCAGGAAGACGGTTCCGTGGTCATCCCGGAGATACTGAGGCCTTATTTTGGAGAGGACAGGATAATCCCGCTCCAGTGATAATATGATCGCAAAATTCTTCAAAACATTACTAGGCATATTACTTATCCCGATAGCTATTGGGACAGCCAAAGCTTTTTATACGGGCATAACCGGGATCAGCATTTTTAGCGGCACCTTAAACCTGCTGGAGAGAGGCGTCCTGGCGTATCTTATTTTTCACGTTATAATACTTCGCCCGGTATATCTGTATGTTCTCGCCCACGAGCTTGTACATGTCCTTGCTACGTGGCTCTGCGGGGGCAGGGTGGTGTCGTTCAGTGTAACCCCGTCAGGCGGGAATGTGGTTACCTCGAAGACCAACTTTTTTATCGAGCTAAGCCCGTATTTTGTCCCGTTGTATACGTTACTCTTGGGTGTGACATTTCTGGTGATGAGAGCAATGGGCCAGAGTATTCCGCATATGTCGCTTATATTCATCTTTCTGGTTGGTTTTACACTTGCGTTCCATTTTGTGATGACATCGGAAGTCCTAAGGATAGAGCAGCCGGACATAATGAAGTCGGGGTTTATATTTTCGCTTGTTTTAATACTGGTGGGGAACCTGATCATCACGATGGCGGTATTTTCGCCGGTTTTCGACCTTTCTTTCATAAGTTTTTTGAAAACATCGTCAGCGGAGGCGGTGAATATTTACCAGACCTCATATAGTAACATCTTGGAGTTTGTAAACAGCAACAAGTTCTGGTAAAATACTAGCTCTTGAGTAAGCTATTTTACATAAGCAAAGAGTACAGCCTGGCGAGAAAAGAAGACTTCTCACCTGCAGACGTATTGAAAAAAGTAAGATATCTCGCCTGCAAAGCAGGCTCGATATCCGCTTCTCTTTTCTGAATAAAAAATATAGGTGTCGAAGCGGAGGAGTGGCAGAGCTGGAGGTTTGTGCGGACAGCACAAACCTTTTCGAAAAATCGAACTGGTGAGATTTTGAGAAATCTTA
>CAZUYM010000090.1:0-5540 GCA_964624805.1 uncultured Planctomycetia bacterium | reverse complement strand
GGTACAGGATAAACTCCAGCGGGGATCTAATGAAAATCATTACTTCTATTTGATCCCGGAATTCGCCAAAGGCGAATATCCGGGATGACGTTCGTTTTGTCCCCGATACCCGGTACCCGATACTCAATACTGCGCCTAGTCTATCCCCCAATAGCCTTTTTCGTTAACGTCCGGTACCTTAAGCGGCTGGATCTTCGTGTTCCTGCCTACGATATAACCGGTCCCGTAAAAATTACGCCACCAATACACCATCTCTTTCCACGCGTAATACACCACCAATTCCCAGAACGGTGGAGATATTTTTCTGACCTCGTACGTTACGTAATCATTGTTCACCATCACCCTGACATAATGAAGATATCCCCCGTCAGCATCGGGAATCTCGATCAGCATTCCCCCGCCTCCGGTGACCAGATAATCCACTCCATCAAACTCTTCATGCTTGAACATATGCTTGTGGCCGCTAAAGACCATATCTACATTATATTCTCCACACATCTTACGAAATCTGTAAGCCCACGGACTGTTATCCTCGCTATACCACTCCTGCTGATACGGATCGAACGGCGGTTTGTGCAGGGTAACAAAAATGTGGTCATATTTCTGACCTTCTTTCAATTTCTCTTCAAGCCAGCGAAACCCCGTCTCTGATATATTTCCGTCTTCATTATCCAGGACTATGAAGAACGAATTCCTGTTAGTGAAAGTGAACTGGTTCTCGCCGCAGAATTCCTCAAAAAGCTCCCGGTCATCATGATTTCCTATCGCGGTAATGAACGGATACTTGATAAGTTTCTGGATCTTTTTGAAAGTGACAAAATGAGAGCGCCCACCATCAAGAGCTATATCACCGACGCTCAGGACGAAATCTATTGGCACCTTGCGAAACCTGTCTTCCCGGTTCATATGCCATATCTCTTTCACCGCGGCCGCGTCATTAAAGATAAGCCCCGAGTGATTATCTCCGAAAACTATAAATGAAAAATACCCTCCATCGTTATCTTTAAGCTTTTCCACGTTAGCCGCGTTATTATCCGCCTTATCAGCGCCTTTCATGGTGTAGAACGACACCATCGGAAGCAGCGAATAGATGACCATAGCCGCCAGGATAAATATCAGTATTTTTTTCCAGTTACTTGCCTGTACACTCATTTTGAATCCTTCTTTTTACCCCCGGGATATGCTGATTATTTCGTACATCATCGATCCTGCCGGAACCCTCACTTCCACGACGTCACCGACCTTATGCCCCATGAGCGCCTCCCCGACAGGAGAAGATGAAGATATCTTATTAAGTTCAAAATCCGACTCCTCCTCGGAAACAAGCATATAGTCGAATTCTTCAGCCGTATCGGTATCTCTTACCTTTACAGTCGCCCCCAGCAAAGCCTCATCTTTGGGCATGGCGCTGTCATCTATTATTTTTGCCCTCATAAGCGTACTCTCGAGATCCGATATACGCTTTTCGTTCATCGCCTGATCCGCTTTCGCGGCATCATATTCCGCATTCTCACTGAGATCTCCATGAGCCCTCGCTGCCGCAAGATCCTTAGCTATCTCTCTCCTTTTTGGCCCCTTGAGAATCTCAAGCTCGTCGCATATTTTATCTCTTCCCGCCCTAGTCAAACAGATCCTGCCGTCACCCATGATGTCCTCCTGTATATCATACTTAAATAATGCTACCACCCTCGAAATACGATTATATAGGATAAAAAACCTCATTACAAATAAAATCTTTAATATCAGTATAATACCCGCTATCGTTTAGTTAACTATTAAATAGTTGGTTATGCCCTCTTGCTTTTTGTTTTTTAATCATTAAAATTGATTATGGATATAGGTATCGTTCTTTCTAACGCAATTTTTTCAAACGATAAGGGCAAACTATTTTAAAGAATAGGACTGCAAAACCTTGAGCCTAAGTCTCCCCTGGAGATATGGTTGTCGGGCTGCCGAAATTGAATCTAGTCTAGGTCGCTGTTGATGCTAACTTTTTGTAACCCTATTTGACTGAGGTTCGCCTTTATCAAATAGGGTTTTTTATTTACGAAAGGATGGCAAAAATGGTGACTAGGAAATTATCAAAAAAATGCAGGCTATTCAATCTCACACTCGCACTTATTCTTATTTTTTCTTTTGCGCTGCCTGCGGAAGTTATTTATTCTGACACAGCTATACTTCTCCCCCAGAAAGGGATGTGCTATGTCACGTGGGACAAGGACCGCTTCGCGTCCACGTACTCAGACCAGTCTCTCGAAAAGCTGTCGAACATGGGTGTGGAATATGTGTCCATCATAGTCACGCAGTATCAGGATGCCTATAACTCGACCAAAATTTTTGAGACCGACCATACACCTTCGGACCAGAGCATTATCCACGTCATTAAAAAAGCCCGCAAGCTGGGACTGAAAGTAATGCTTAAGCCTCACGTCGACCTTCTGGATAAACATGACGGATCTTACTGGCGCGCTGACATAGGGTTCGTTACTGAAAGTGACTGGAATGCCTGGTTCAAAGAATATAAAAAGTTCATCCTTCATTACGCTAATATGGCAAAAAAACATAAGGCGGATATTTTCTGCCTTGGCACCGAACTTTCTTTCACCACGCAAAAAGATGAGATGTGGCGCACCGAAGTTATCGCGCCGGTCAAGAAGGCCTACCAGGGCACCCTGGTCTACGCGGCCAACTGGGATAATTACAAGAACGTAAAGTTCTGGAATGAACTGGATTTCGTGGGCATTGACGCTTACTTCCCTCTTACATACAAGGCAGACCCGACAGTGGAAGACCTGCGGGCAGGCTGGGAAAAGTGGGTCTATGAAATAGAAGTATGGCAGGCCTCGGTAAACAAGCCTATTATCTTTACCGAAATAGGATACGCAAGCACGGGTCACGCCCCGAACACTCCCTGGAAAGGCGGAACCTCAGGCAACGCTGCTCCCGAGATCCAGGCGAAATGCTACGAGGCTTTTTTCGAGACCATATGGAACAAAGACTGGCTGGCCGGGGTTTACTGGTGGAAATGGGACACCAACACCAGCGCGGGCGGAGAGCACAACCGGCAATTCACACCGCAGAACAAACCAGCTCAGAGAATAATAGAGGCAAACTATAAAGGCTATAAAAAAGATCATACTTACGCGTCGATCGCTAAATAGCGGAAAAATGGAGAGGTAAGGCTACACAGAACATATAGATAGCGCCGGGCGCGCCGACAAAAATAAAAGATGAGGAGGAAATAATACAGAAGTAATAGGCGCGTCCGACAGTTAAGGTCAGGACTTCTCTTCAGAAGGCTTGTCTGCCTTCTCCTTCGCGGGAACGACCTCCCATTCCTGCAGTATCTCATCTACGTTGAAAATAAGATATATCTTATCCGCGTTAAGAAAAGTTTCCTTGCCGGTTTTGTATGCCCACTTCTCCCGGGTGCCGCCCTCTTCTTTAAGGGTTATTACAGGAGGTCCGTACAACTTCAATATCTTCGAGGCATGCTCTCCCTCTTTAAGCTCCTTATGATCTATGGCTTTTTTAAGTTTTCTGTGCCTCTCCGTCTCTTCCTTATAGGACTGGACCATATCGCCCCTGTCCTTCGAAAGGGTTATCAGCGAACTAAGCCCCGTCTTGGACTTGACCCATTTGACCTTTTTTTTCGGGGTCTTCTCAGCGCAGACTGCGTCACCCGCGCAAACTGCCAGGATTAGCGCCCCCGCAAGTACCATCGTCAACCGTCGCATCCATTTTCTATAAAGCATTTTTACCCCTTCCGGAAAACACTCTCCGCTACTGGTCCTGGCCATTCCCGCCGCTTTTTTTCTTGCTTTCGAGAAGCGCTTTTTCCAGAACCGTCCGCAGTTTGTTAAGCTCCGCCCTTGAAAGAAGAAAATGAGCCCTCACCTTTTTCTCAACGGCCTGCACTTCAAAAGTGTCGCTTTCTTTGACATATCTTATATTTATTCTCATATCCCGTTAACCTTTTTTTTGCATATTCCGCTCCGCAGTCTCATAAGAGATCCGCGGCAAGTGACGCCAGTGAACTTCTCTCACTCTTCGTGAGCGTCATATGTCCGAACATCTTCTGCCCTTTCATCTTTTCTACGCAATACGTCAGACCGTTACTTGAAGAATCAAGGTACGGATTATCTATCTGATACGGGTCGCCCGTAAGCACCATCTTGGTATGATTACCCGCCCTGCTTATTACAGTCTTCACTTCGTGCGGAGTCATATTCTGCGCCTCATCTATAATAATGAATCTGTCTGGGATACTCCTGCCGCGCATGAATGTCATGGCCTCCAGCTCTATAAGCTCCTCTTTTATGTATTTATCTATAGTGGCCTTCGTCTTGGTCTTTGAACTCGCGTCTTTGTCCTTTCTCTCAGCATTGAAAATGTATTCCAGGTTATCGTATATGGGCCCCATCCAGTTCTCAAGTTTCTCTTCTTTGGTTCCCGGAAGATATCCTATATCCTTTCCCAGCGGCATAACCGGCCTGGACACCAGAAGTCCTTCATAAGACTTATCTCTGACCACTTTTTGCAGCCCGGCAGCGATAGCAAGAAGCGTTTTGCCTGTCCCTGCTGACCCCACAAGAGTAACAAGGCTTATGTCGTCGTTAAGGAGCAGCTCTATCGCCATTGCCTGCTCTTTATTGCGCGGCCTTATTGCCATCACATGGGATTTATTGAAGATGAGCGGCATCAGGATTTCGAACTCTTCTTTATATCTGCCTATCGCCGTATGTTTCGGATCCTGCGCATCCACAAGAAGAGCGAACTCATTAGGGAAGAACTGGTCCTCCTTCACTTTAAGTTCTTTTTTCTCATAGAACCCGTCTATCCCCTTACGGTCAAGCGTCAGGTCATGCCAACCCTTATACAGCTTTTCAAAATCTATTTTCTGCTTCTCAAAATCAACACTGGTAATACCTATGGCATCCGCCTTTATCCTAGCGTTGATGTCCTTAGAAACGAATATTACATGCTCTCCCTTGTCTTTCAGGGAATATGCCGTAAGAAGTATTTTATTGTCGGTTATTTTTCTCGAAAGCCCCACCAGGCCTTCCGCCTTCTTCAGGTCAAGTCCTGTTATTATCTTCAGGAGACCGCCATTCTCCATTGGAAAACCTTCTCCGGGTTCGCCTTTTTGCCGGAACTCGTCCAGCATACGTATGGCCACCCTGGCATTACGGCCTTTTTCATCGTGATTTCTCTTGAACATGTCCAGCTCTTCAAGGACCTCTATCGGAAGAATGACTAAATTGTCGGCGAACGATACAAGCGCATTCGGGTTATGCAGTATTACGTTGGTGTCCAGAACAAATGTTTTTTTCAAAGTTACTCCTTTTCTGATATTCCTGCTGATCAAAACGCCGAGCCGACGAAATTGTATTATTAATAATATCACAATTCATCTTTTTCAGGAAATAAATTGTTATGTTCGCATATCGCATTCCGTATATCGTATTTCGTATGTCGTATTTCGTTTCAGGCTCACCATCGTATACAAGAACTACACTTTCGATTATAATATAAAACAT
>CAZUYM010000089.1:0-5559 GCA_964624805.1 uncultured Planctomycetia bacterium | reverse complement strand
AACAAGAAGACCGATGCCGCTCAATTCGCCGTGTTTGGCCATATCAAAAAGACCGGCAGCGCCAAAATCTCTTCTGAAAAACCCGTACAACAAAGCGGGGCTCGCCGCTTCGGGAACCCCGGCCCACCTGACCGGATGGCCAATAAGCTTCACCAGGAATTCGAATATACCCGTGATCTTACCGAACCAGATAATGATGCTGGCTCCCACGAATATCGGAACGATCTCCTTGAAATACCATATCATCCTCGTATAGGTCTTCGTAAAGACGTTTATAACACTGGGGAACCTCAAAGGCGGGAGCTCCATGAAGAACGATGGTTCCTCACCTTTAATAAGAATTTTGCTCAGAAACCCGGCTAGAATAAAAACCAGAAATATAGTCCCGGCCCATATCAGCAGCATCTTCGGATGCCCTCCCAGAAGCCCCAGCAAAACGCCCAGCTGGGCCGAACACGGAACAGCAAGAGACAGGAGGAACGTAGCTATTATCTTCTCCTTCTTCGTCTCAAGTGTGCGTGTGACTATAGTTGCCATAGTACCGCAACCGAATCCGAGAGTCAGCGGTATGATAGCCCTTCCGCTCATACCGATCTTTTTCATCATTTTATCCACGAGCATTGCCAGCCGGGGAAGATATCCGGTATCCTCTATCACGGAAAAAGCTATAAAGAACGTGGCCACTATGGGCAATATTATGGCAAAGGCGTACGTCAGCCCCAGCGTTATAATTCCGTATTCTCCCGCGAAGAGATCGAACAGGATACTGTTGCCGAATATTTTATGGAAGAAACTGTCCGCCGCGGGATTTATGAACCTTTCGAAGACTCTCGTTTCAATAAGATCTACCAGAGTCCCCGCTCCGAACTCTCCCACGAACTTATAAAGCCCGAACCATAGTACAAGCGCCAGTATCGGAAGTCCAAATACCGGATGGACCGTAAGCTGACTCAGAGTCTCCCTTATAACACCTCTGGCCCTTCTCTCTTCAACGGTCAGATGCTCCTCGAGTATCTCTTTTGTCATTGCCAGGCGCTCCCTGGCGAGCTTATACCCGAACTCCGCGTCACGATGCTTTATTATTAAAGCCTCTATGCTGCCATAAGCACCCTCGTCCCGGAGGATGTCCTTCACATATTCGTCATTCTGCAAAGCAAGAACAGAGAGAGACCTTTTAGATACCGGATAATCCCTTTTTACGAAGGCCGACATCTCGGATATCAGAGCCTCCGCCTCGGGGGAATAATGCCTGTCGACCGTATTAAAGTCATATCTTTTTTCAAGCACTTCAACTATCCGCGAATTCAGGTTCTCTACGCCAAGACCGCTAGTGGCAACTGTCTCCACGACCGGGATTCCCAGATCATGTTCCAGATGAGCTATGTTAAGCTGCATACCGCGCGCGCGGAACTCATCATAAAGGTTGAGCACCAGAATGACCGGGTACCCCGTCTCGATAAGCTGAAAAGTGAGCGACATCATCCTTTCCAGGTTCTTGGCATCAACTACATGGACGACACAATCGGGCTCTTCCTCAAAAAGAAGTTTCCGGGTAACTCCCTCTTCCGCGGTAAGGGGTTTCAGCGTGTACATCCCCGGAGTATCAAGCACCTGGAACCTGTGGTGAGTGCCTATCCTCATTATCCCCGAAGATATATCCACGGTCGTTCCGGGATAATTGCTTACCGTGACATAGTTCCCCGTAAGAGCGTTAAAGATCGCGCTCTTCCCTACGTTGGGACTGCCTACCAGGAATATTTTCTTATCGGCGTCTTCGTTGTTTTTTGATCTTATTTTATTCATATTTTCTCAAGAACGTGTTTCAGCCCCTCTTCGAACAGGTTGCTGATATGCTCGTCTGTCAGCAGGTAGAACGATCGACGCCCCTCTTTGCGGCACCTCACCAGGTCAAGGTCCTTAAGGGCCCTGAGCTGATGTGATATGGCAGAATGACTCATCTCGAGCAGCATCGCGAGTTCTTCAACGCACATCTCTGATTTTGATAATGCGAATATTATGCGTGTCCTTGTGGCATCCCCCAACACGCTAAAGGTCCTTGAAAGCTTGTCCACAACTTCCTGTGACTCTATTACACCTTTTCCGCGCTTTATATTCTTTTTTGCCGGCATATCGCCTCCTTAATATCTACATATGAACAACTGTTCACATGTTAACATGTAGGGGCACTCTTGTCAAAAGGAATATTCAGGGTATCAGGTAATCGGGGGATCGGGGACTAGGATATCCGGTTATCAGGGACACCTTTTGGATCACGTTACAGGGTTGCGTCTATCGAATCGTCTGTCGTTAAACGGTGGCGGTTTTGCCCCCAACCAAAACCCTTTAACAATTCCAAAGACTCAACCTCAACCTAAATCTCAACCTGCTCAGATGTCCTGTTTCTTGAGTATTATATCCCCCATTTGGCAGCCAACGTGTTTTGCCACAACCGCACACTTGGCCTTGAAGATAAAAAAGATGGGTTTTCTTTCGTCGGCAAGGGTCTCGTAATTCCCCTGCCCTTTGCTTATTATGAGATCCGCGTTTTTATAATACCTTCGGAATTCTTTCGTGCATTCATTGACCACTGTGCCCGGGATATCTGATCCAGAGGGTATTACCTTTACGATCTTATCCAGCCCGACGCTTACAGCGTCCTCCATAGTGACATCGTTTATTATGGGCGTGCTTCTTACCGCGCATACAGTCTTTCCCGCCGGCATCTCTTCCACCAGTATCCGGTCAAAGACTATCTCACCCGCATTATCAAGTATATAAAGAATGTTTTTAGCGCCCCGGACGGCCTCCGCGAATTCATTGAAATCAAAGATCGCGAACTCTTTATCCAGACATTCTTCTATCTCTTCTTCTATGTCGAACGCGTGAGGGACGCCGTAGTCGATGACGTTGCCCGCCACCGCAAGGCGCACGGCACTCAAAAGGACATCGTCGGAAGACTCAACCACCTGCTTCATCCGGGGATAAAGCTCCATGGCCATACTATTGCTGCTCCGCTTTATCTCTCCGTAAAGATCCCGGCCCCCGGTATGCTCCTCGACTATGCTGTATACAGCCCTTGCTATCTCAGGCGGAGACAGGTCGAAAGAAAGCTGCGATACCACTTCTGTCACATCTTCCAGTATCTTCTTGGACACATCATCGTCGGCACCGGCAAGCCTGGCCGCGTCAAGCGCCTGACGGTAGAAACAGGGAATACATTCACTGTAGGTCTTCATCCTTACAACACTTCCTCTAATAAATAAAAAAAAGCTCATTGAAGCGGATCTGTAAGCCGGGTTCTGTCCCCAGCTCTTTCAAAGAAAGGGCTGGGCGGTGATTATCCATCTGGGACCTTAATCGCTTAAGGCCTCGTGCAACCTACCCGGAAGTACGGCGGGACTAGCCGCCCCGCACCAGTCAGTCTGCATGAACAGACTTTCCTGATTCCTTCCCTATTTGGTCTTGCTCCACGTAGAGATTGCCGCGTTTCACCCCTGAACCACTCACTTAGTTCGGGTTCAGGGCAGGCCCCCGAGAGGACCGCCTTTACTACCGAAAAAAATAAGCAGCTCAGGACTCGTCTCTGTGGCTCTGATCCTCACCTTGCGGTGGACGGGCATTACCCGCTACGCTGCTATCTGGAGCCCGGACTTTCCTCTGACCGCGTATAGCGGACAGCAACCACCCGATCTGCTTCAATGAGCTTATAATAAGCTTATTCTGTCAAAGAAGCGCTTGAAGGTCTATCGCCTTATTTACAAGCGCGTCAGCATCCCCGTTTTCTTCTCTGGGGATCTCTCTTATTTCTATCTTATCAAACATGCGCAAAAGGTTCGACGCAATATCAAAAAACTTACGGATGTTCTGATCTTTTACCCGATACTCGCCTTTAAGCTGTCTCGCGACAAGCTGGCTGTCCACATTTATAACGATCTCTTTTACTCCACGGAATACCGCTTCCTGAAGACCATATATAACGGCCAGATATTCGGCTACATTGTTGGTGGCAGTACCGATATACTTGGAGACTTCTTCTACTGCTTCGCCCTTCTCGTCAAAAAGTACGGCACCCACTCCCGCAGGCCCGGGATTCCCCCTTGACCCTCCGTCCGCGAAAAGCCGGATCTTCTGAGAAGCATTATTCTTCGGCATAAAGTATCCTCGAGCAGTTCTCGCAGACCACTATGTTCTTTTTCAGTGTAGCCTCATTTATGATCTGCGGCCGGAGATGCATATTGCATCCCCCGCAGAACTCGTCGGTGACCTTTGTCAGGGCTATCCTGCCTCTGCTTTCAAGGATCGCTTCATATCGGCCCAAAAGGGCGGGATCTATAGCGCTGACAACCTCCGCTCTTTGAGATGCCAGGCTGTTAACGCGCTCCGTAAGCTGCTTCTCTTCGCCCTTGATCACCTGCTTCTCTTTTTCTACCTGCTGTGTTTCTTCCTCAAATATCTTTTTTTCCTCGGCGCAGCGGCTCTGGGCGGCCTCTATTTCGTCGAACAGCGTGATAATATCTTCCTCTACAAGAGATACATCGGCTTTAATGCTGTCTATCTCATGCTTAAGCGCCGTGTATTCCTTATTGTTCTTGATAAGATACAATTCTGATTCATGCTTCTTTATCTTCTCTTCCTTGTCCTGCATATCCATCTCTTTTTCATTCTTGGATACCTGCAGCATTTTAAGAGCCTCATCCGCCGCTTCCATGCCTCCCTTTTTGGTCTCAAGAGAATCATCCATCTCTTTTATCCGGGTGGGGAACACCTCCAGCTGGGTACGAAGATCGTATATCTCCGCGTCCATCTCCTGAAGGTCTATCAGCTTTTTTATCTCTTCTTTATAGTTCATAATGTCCGGCATATCCCTCGCTTCGTTTTATGTGCTTTTCTACTTGCCCTTGCAACCATAGAAGAAGATAACAAATCCACACTCACCTTTTCTTGCATTGCAGCGCAGACGAGCTGGATGTACTTTATAGGCAGGTAAATCTGGTGGGGGCACATGGACTTGAACCATGAACCTACTGATTATGAGTCAGTTGCTCTAACCAAATTGAGCTATGCCCCCACAGATGGAGCGTATTATAGCATAGTATTTTTGCCCTTTGCAAGTACAAATATCCTAAATATACAGGGATTTTATATTGAACCGGTTTCAACAATGCAAAAACATTAAAAAACCTTGTTAGGAAATTTGATTTCTGTTATAATCTGTTTGATTTTGTGATGCATGGGCGCATAGCTCAGCTGGTTAGAGCGCATGCTTCACATGCATGAGGTCGGAGGTTCGAGTCCTCCTGCGCCCACCATATTAAAAAACCCCGGAGCATTCGGGGTTTTTTATTTGTTGAGTCCGTAAAAAATTGCCTGTTTCCCATTTACTCATCCTCCTCTAATATAAACTTCTATCAAAGGCGGGTAAAAAAAGAAGGATGGCCTCAAGGACCATCCTTCTTTTAGAATCAGATCATCGCTAAAATTATTTCTTTTTCTTCTTCGCGACCTTTTTCTTCGCAACTTTTTTCTTTGCGACTTTTTTCTTCGCGACTTTCTTCGTCG
>CAZUYM010000088.1:0-5675 GCA_964624805.1 uncultured Planctomycetia bacterium | reverse complement strand
TCTCGCTATGGATAACGATCCCGAAGCATGGCAGGCAGCCGTCAGTGAAGATGACGGTCTTCGCGAGCTGATGGAAATTGTCCCGGATTTTTTTGAAAAAGTACAGAAGGTAAAACAGATCTTCGAAGAGAAATACGGCAGGAAACTGGGGCTTAAGATACTTGATCTGGGAGCCAACGCGTATTGGGCGGATATAGGCCAGCACAGCGCTATGAGGGGGAAATTCCTTGAGATCAACGATACCGATGCCAAGGGCATCATAGCCCGAAAAATCGCCGGTATTCCCGAGGGAAGAGATGAGAACGGCAATATCATAGTCGATTCGGACATAGCTCCGGGTACGGTTATCACCGATTCCGTAATAGTCGGCAGCAGCATTACCTCCGGAGGTACGGTCACGGGCAGCGTTATCATCGATTCCCAGTTCGGCAATATCGAAATGAGCGGAGCTTTTGCCGTCAGAAGCGTGCGTCCGGGGTATACGGTACTTCCCGAGAACAGCGGGCTGTATGACTCTATAGGTACGGACAGCCTTGTGCTTGAAGAAGGTATGCGGCATGTATCCGTATTGACAGGAGATAATGTCTTCGGCATGAAAGTTTCCGAAGAGACCGACCTGAGAGACAAAGATAACACTTACAATGTGCCCATTCTGGGTAACGATATTTCGTTTAATGAAGCTTATAATAAAATGTTCGGTGTGAGCATGGAAGAACTCGAGAACAGGAGGAGGAAAGCCTTGGAAAAGATAGACAGGATAAAGATGAAAACCGAAAAATACAAGCCGCTTAAGTTTGGGACCAGCGGCCTGAGGGATATAGTAGAGAACATGACGGATATGGAATGCTACATAAACACTCGGGGTTTTATAGCATTTCTCAAAGAGCGCGGCGAAGTCGATCAAGCCGGCGGGAAAATAGCGCTCGGTGGAGACTTGAGAGGATCCACTCCCAGGATAATGGCTTCAGTAGCGCAGGCTATCGAGGATGAGGGTTGCAGCGTTGTGTTCTGCGGAAGAGTGCCCACTCCCACATTGGCATACTATGCTATAAGCAACAGTCTCCCAAGCATAATGGTGACGGGAAGCCATATCCCGGATTCAAGGAACGGTATAAAGTTCAATAAAAAGTCCGGTGAAGTGCTTAAGACGGATGAAGTCGATATCTTGAGGAACGTATCAGTTGCCAGGAACGATGAGTATGCCCGCTCCGACGAAGGATCCTTGTTCACAGCCGACGGTATGTTTAAAAAAGAAAGGGAACTTCCACCGGCTGACCAGGAAGAGAAAGCTATCGACCTGTACATCAGTCGTTACCTGGATGTGTTTTCTTCCGACGCTCTTAAAGGCAAAAAAATAGTTCTGTATCAGCATTCAGCAGTGGGACGAGATATAGTCAAGGCAATATTCGAGGGGCTGGGAGCTGATGTGGTCGCCGTGGGGCGCAGCGATAAGTTCGTCCCCGTAGATACGGAAAAAGTGTCAGAAGACACAAGAAACCGCCTTAAGGAATGGGCGGGGGAATACCATCCGTTCGCTCTTGTTTCAACTGACGGAGACTCGGACAGGCCTTTACTCGCCGACGAGTCCGGAGAATTTCTTACAGGAGATAAACTCGGAGCGCTTGTGTCAGTTTTCTTAAGTCCCGATTTTGCCGCGGTGCCGATTAGCGCTAACGACGCGGTGGTAAGCGCTCTAGGGGAAAAAGGTATACGGGTAACTCAGACAAAGATAGGGTCGCCGTATGTCGTGGCCGCGATGAACGAAGAACTGGCCAAAGACCCCGGGGCGAAAGTCGTAAGCTGGGAATCAAATGGCGGTTTTCTTCTGGGAAGCGACTGGAAGATAGAGAACGGTACGTTAAAGGCTCTGCCGACACGTGACGCTGTCCTGCCGCTCTTAGCATCTATCATGCTTGCTATCGAGAGCTCAAAAACCGTTTCGGAAATAATAGAAGAAAAGCTGCCGCCGAGATATACTCACGCGGATGTTGTTGATGATAAAACACCGGGATGCGAGAAATACACAGCTGAGATGGGCAAAAAGATAGTCTCGATGTTTTCCCCGAAAGAAGACACCATAACACAGGCCGACTATACCACTGAAGGGATAAACGCGCACCATACTGACGGCAGTGTCACTGCCGCCGGGGCGGACCTTTCGGAAGAACTTGCCGGCATCAAGGACAAACTCGCGAGGTATTTCACCTCCGAAAAAGGGTTTAGCGATATAGTTTCGGTCAACTTTATTGACGGCATACGTATAACTTTTTCGAATAACGATGTGTCTCACCTCAGGCCTTCCGGTAACGCGCCTGAATTCAGGGATTACGCTACGGCGGACACGGAGGAAAGAGCGGATGAAATAGTAGAGAAAAGGAAAGAAATAGTGCCGCAGATCGTTTCAGATATGCTGAAAGTTTACCCGCCGCGATCGGTAGGCGCTCAGGCGGCGAAACCGCAGCCCGGCAGTGATACTCCTGCCGGACGGGTACTTGAAAACGTAGCCGAAGGTAAACCGCTGTATCTGCGCCCGTATAAAGAACCTAAAGTCTGGGGTTCCGGCGGTATAGGCGAGTACTGGTATGGATCTGAAGAGGGGGATAAAAGCTCGATCATAGAGACTGACGGCGACGAGGTTCCCATGTCGGAGATCACTGATCGTGTTCCGGAAGAGATACTGGGAAAAGGAGCGATAGATAAGTTCGGTCACACTTTCCCTCTGGTAAAAATACTCACACCTAAGGGCAGGTTGTCTGTCCAGTTCCATGACACGAAGAACGAACTGTGGATAGTAACCGGAGTGGATAAGGCCGTGAGCGGTGGAGATTCGAGCATAATATTGGGGTTCAGCCCGTCGTCTCTGGAAAAATTCGGCAAAAACGTTAATGCCGAATATAAAAAAGCTCTTCAGGTATACGGTAAAGCGCTCAATGAACTGATAGATATACTCGAGAAAGACGACAGGGGAGTAGAAGCGCTTGCGAAAACCGGGAACGCCGAGTATGCCGCGGATATGGTCAAGGATGTGATGCCGCAGGCGGCTGTAGGCGAGGAGGTCCTGGTCAGGGCGCATAAAGAACTTGATGGCTTCTACAACTATATAATGGTGACTGTCGGTGACGTTATTCCGGTGCCTTCTGGCACATTGCACGCGCTCGGCGCGGGCGTGCAGGTAGTGGAACCCCAGATCCCTGGAGAGACCCAATCCATGGAGGACGGCGCTACGTATCCTGTACGATACTACTTTCCCGGATGCGAAAGGGAGGGATCTAAAAAAGAACTCGATATAGACCGTACCGATGAAATAAATGCGGAAATGGTTACCCTTACAGCACCGGAAATATTGAAAAGGGACGAGCAGGTCAAGATCGAGCGTCTCCCCGGAGATTTTGAGGATAAGGGGCTGGAAGTCCACCGAATAACACTAAAAAACGGCGCCCATATGGAAGTTTCCGGCATAAAAAGTTTCCATAATCTTGTTGTTGTCGGCGGTGAGGCTACCGTGGTCATAAATGACAGGGATTATTCTGTTCCGCACGCGGTTCCCGGTGGAGAGGTCCTCATAATTCCCGCAATAACCGGAAAATATACTATTAAAAGCGCTGTCGGGGCGCAGATAATAGACACTTTTATCCCTGTTTGAATACGGATACCTGATGCGGAACATATATCCGGACAGAAAATGGGGTTCCTGAGTGGCTGAAACCTTTTTTAAGAACTTTATAATAGATAAGTTGACAGGATATTGAAATTCTTGTAGAATATTGGCCTTGTAACTAATAATACATAATAATATAACTCATCTCAATAAAGAGACTGCATGGAAAAAGCATCATTTTTACAGGAACTGAATAAACAGAAAGTATCTTACCTGTTTATAGCGGTGCCTTTCACCTTATTTTTCATTTTCCAGCTTGCTCCGGTCATAATCTCCTTTTTCTGGTCTTTTACCCAATATGACGTGGTGCATTCACCAAGGTTCGTCGGGCTGGCCAACTACAAGAACATACTTTTTAACGATCCCCTTTTCTGGAAGGCCATGAGGAACACGGCCGTTTACGTATTAGGTGTTGTTCCCATAGGGGTATGTTTGGCGCTTATCCTGGCAGTCGCCATAGACCAGAAAATAAAATTCAAGAATCTGTTCAAGTCCATATTTTTCCTCCCGACAGTTACCGCCATAGTCGCCGTATCTGTTATATGGAAATGGCTTTACGCGGGGGAGAAGTACGGTCTGATAAATTTTATTATGATAAAGCTGGGTTTCCAGCCTGTTGACTGGCTGGCAAGCCCGACGTGGACATTGCCAGCGATAATGATAATGTCCATATGGGCCGGTGTGGGATACAGTATGATAATATTTCTCGCGGGACTTCAGACCATACCGCATGTTATGTACGAAGCCGCCGAGATAGACGGTGCGGGGTTCTGGCGAAAACTGTTCTGCGTTACGATACCACTTTTAAAACCCACGATAGTTTTTGTCACCATGATGAGCTTTATTTTCAGTTTTCAGGTGTTCGAGCAGGTATACATAATGACAAGCGGCCAGGGCGGGATAGGCGGAGTTCTGGACAGCGCGCTTACTATCGTCGCTTACCTCTATGATAAGGGGTTCGTTAAGTTCCAGATGGGATACGCCTCGGCGCTGGCGTACATAATATTTATATTCATCTTTTTGCTGACGATAATCAACAAGCGCTTTATGAAGACGAACGTGTCATATTGATCCGCGGTAAAACCGGTTATAAAGGATATACAACATAATGGCAGTCAAAGCGATAGGCATAAGAAGAGATTCGTTCACTATCAAGACTTTTGTGTACATTTTTCTGATAGCGGGCGCGGCTACAATGCTGGTGCCGTACCTGTGGATGGTTGTGACCTCCATTAAACCGCTTGAGGAGATACAGGCATATCCGCCCAGTTTTATAGTGCATAACCCCACACTTGAGCCTTACAGAGACCTGTTCAGGATGGTGCCAATGGTCAGGTATATATTCAACAGCCTTTTCGTGGCGAGCGCCATAACGCTTTTTAACGTTTTTGCCACATCGCTTGCGGGATATGCATTCGCGAAACATAAATTCTGGGGGAGGGACAAGCTGTTCCTGCTTTTTATAGGATCTCTGATGATACCCTGGCAGGTGAATATAATCCCGGCGTTTATCATCGTGAAGAACCTGGGTTGGCTGAACACGTACAGGGGCCTGATAATACCGTCCATGGCCTGGTGCGCGTTCGGGATCTTTCTGAACAGGCAGTTCATATACAGCATACCGGACGATCTCATAGATGCTGCCAGGATAGACGGATGCAGCGAGTTCATGATATACCGTAAAGTCATATTGCCGCTTATCAAACCGGTTATCGCCACGCTTGCCATATTCACATTTTTGCAGCAGTGGAACAATTTTGTATGGCCGCTGGTAATAATACATACCAGCGACATGAGGACATTGCCGCTTGCGCTTGCTGTTATCACGGGACAATTCGGGTCGAATTTTGCCATGATCATGGCGGGAGCCGTTGTCGCCACGCTTCCAATGCTTATAGTGTACATTCTTTTGCAAAAGTATATAATAAAAGGTATAGCGATGACGGGTTTGTTATAAGGGGCAGGGAATTGTGAATTGGGAATGGAGTAAAAGTAAAAATAAAAAAGAAAAGGACAG
>CAZUYM010000087.1:0-5857 GCA_964624805.1 uncultured Planctomycetia bacterium | reverse complement strand
GGCCAGGAAGGCGACAGCAGCGTAGAATGCCGAATAGGCATGTTCCGGACAGAAATAGATCCGTTTAACAGTACCAGAAGCGAGGTAAAAAGTGGAGAAGAAAGCAAAAGCCAAGAAAAGAAAAAAGATAATACGAAAAGTTTCTAGCGGAAAGATATTCGTGCACGCGACTTTTAACAACACTATAGTGAGTGTTACGGATGAAGCTGGAAAGATACTTTGCTGGAGTTCTCCCGGGCAAGTCGGGTTTAAGGGATCCAGAAAATCCACACCGTTCGCGGCTAACGTCGCTGCTAAAGATGCGGTGAAGAAAGCCAAGACGCATGGGATCAGAGAAGTCGATGTGCTCCTGAGAGGTCCCGGAGCCGGAAAGGAAAGTGCTGTAAGAAGTATAAGAGCCGAGGGGCTTACAGTAAAGATGATAATGGATCTTACGCCTACCCCGCATAACGGGTGCAGGCCTAAGAAGAGAAGAAGAATATAAATTCAGTGTAATAGGGTAACGGAAAAGAAGGAGTAGAAATAAATGGCTAGAATGACAGGGGCATCATGCAGACTGTGCCGGAGAGAAGGCGTGAAGCTGTTCCTCAAGGGGACGAAATGCGGCACGGACAAATGCGCTTTTGCCAGGAGAGAGTACGCTCCCGGAGTGCATGGTCAGGGCAGGAGGAGAAAACCCTCGAACTATGCAATACAGCTCAGAGAAAAACAGAAGGCCAAGAGGATCTATGGCGTTCTTGAAAAACAATTTAAGAACTATTTCAAAAAAGCTGAAAGGGCTAAAGGAGCGACCGGTGAGGTTCTTCTGCAGCTTTTAGAGCGGAGGCTCGACAATGTGGTTTTTAGGGCATGTTTTGCCTCTTCCCGCGCGTCCGCCAGGCAGATGGTAGGACACAGATTTGTGAAGGTGAATGGACGCAAGGTGAGCATACCGTCGTTCATAGTAAAGACCGGTGATGTTATAGAGCTTGCGGGTAAGGATGAGCAGCTCAAAGACGTTAGGGAGACCGTGAAGATACTGGAGGACAGAGGGGTGCCGGACTGGATAAATGTAGCGGCGGAAAATCTGTCGGTCAGCGTTAGCAGACTGCCGGTTAAAAGCGATTTAGGCCGGGCTATTGAGGAAAACCTCATAGTCGAGTTGTATTCAAAGTAAACTGAGGCCACGACGTGAATGTCATCCCGAGCGCAAAGTCCGCCGGAGCCGAATAGCAGGAAATATTCAGTGTAGGTGGGACGTAGCGAACCGAGGGATCTTTTGGGACGATTAAAGGAGGACAGAAGCAATGGGGATGAGACTTAAGAATTTTGAATTACCCAAAAAAATACTATTTGAAGAGGAAACACAAACGCCGACATACGGTCGGGTCGTAGCCGAGCCATTTGAGAAGGGGTATGGGATCACAATAGGTAACTCTCTCAGAAGGGTCCTTCTTTCGTCTATCGAGGGAACCGCGGTAACACAGGTAAAGATCGAGGGAGTGCAGCATGAGTATTCCACTCTGCCAGGCGTTTACGAGGACATGGCCGAGATCATAATGAACATCAAGCGTCTTGTTCTCAGATCACATTTTAAAACGCCTAAACCCATGTTCCTCAGCGTCAGCAAGAAGGGGAAGATAACGGCAAAAGACATAACAACCGATGAGACAGTCGAGATAATTAACCCGGATCATCATATAGCCACCCTTACCGAAGACGTTAAATTTGAGATAGAGTTTAGGGTGGAAAGAGGCCGCGGTTATGTCCCTGCGGACAGGAATAAGGGGGAAAGCGACCCTATAGGCGTGATCCCGATAGACGCGTTGTTTTCACCGGTGACCAGGGTGAATCTGGAGGTTGAGAACACCAGGGTAGGACATATAACAGATTACGACAAGCTCATAGTGGATATTTTCACCAACGGCAGCATGGGGCCTCAGGACGCGATAATGTACGCGGCGAATATCCTGCAGCGCCATCTTGACGTCTTTCTCTCAATAGGCAAGCTCCCTGAGGAGATGGAAGAGGAAGAAGAGGAATCCAAGGAAAAAAGAGAGCTTCATAAAAAAATGTCCAAGCCGATATCGGAGCTGGAACTTTCCGTAAGGAGTTCCAACTGCCTGGCGGACGCGGACATAAGGACCATAGGGGACCTGGTAAGAAGAAAAGAGACAGAAATGCTTAAGTATAAGAATTTCGGTAAAAAGTCTTTGAATGAGATCAATGCTGTACTCAGTTCCATGGGAATGCATCTTGGAATGGAGATCGATGAGGACGGAGAATAAAAGTAACACCGATATAACGAAAGGTATATAGATGAGGCATCGCAAGAAAAAAGGAAGACTGAATAGAAGGACAAGTTGGAGAAAGGCTACATTGCAGTGCCTTACCAACGATCTTATTACGTATCAGAGAATAGAGACTACGATGGCCAAGGCGAAGGCATTGAGAAGTTTTGCCGAACCGATCATAACTCTCGCGAAGAACAACCCGGATTCTGTCAGTGCGAGGAGACGGGCTTTCAGTAAGCTTTGTGATAAGAGCGTAGTTAAGAGTCTTTTTGACGATCTCGCGCCGCTTTTTAAGGAAGTGCCGGGAGGGTATACCAGAATTATGCCCCTGGGCAACAGAAAAGGCGATGGCGCGCAGATGGTAATAATAGAGCTTACCAAAAGGACTATATCTGACGAAAAGCTGCTCGGTACGGTAAAGGCAGATAAAAAACCGAAAGTAAAGAAGAAAGCCAAGCCGGAGGCCGCGGCGGACGGGTCAAAAAAACCTAAAGAGTCGCATTCCGCTCCTGACGTGGATATAGAGAAAAAAGAGGAGCGAACGGTAGAAGACATAAAAAAAGAAAAGGCCCGCAGAGAGCAGAAAAAAATATCCAAAACAGGCGGACTTTTTAAGCGTTTCAGGAGAAAATCCATAGGATGATCCGGATCCTGACCGGAACTCCGACTTAAAATACATGACAGGCCCAGACCCCGAAGTAAACTGAACAAGGCGGGGTGTGGGCCTGTTTTTTTTAAGGATAATATAGTATAATGATTTTCGCGACAAAAGGGCATAAGAGAGTGTTATTTACGTCTTTGGCAAGACCTCTATAAAAATGGGAACTATTTATGAGCGGTGACCTTACGCCGATGATGCGGCAGTATCTGGATATCAAGGAGCAGAACAAGGATGCCCTGCTTTTTTTTAGAATGGGTGATTTTTATGAGATGTTCTTCGACGACGCCACTGAAGCCACACGTTTGCTTCACATAACACTTACCTCCAGGGGCACTGTGAACGGGAAGAAAGTTCCTATGTGCGGAGTGCCTCACCACGCGGCCGATAATTACATAGCCCGCCTTGTAAGACAAGGCAGAAAAGTAGCCATATGCGACCAGGTGTCCGAGCCGACTCCGGGAAAAAAGATAGTCGAACGGGAGATCTCAAGAATAGTGACACCGGGGACTTTTTTGGCGGAGGAACTGTTGAACACCGCGGTAAACAACTACATCCTCGCTATAAAACCGGGGGAAGAAACCTTCGGACTGGCGTATGCCGATATCTCCACCGGTGAGTTCAGGGTTACGGAGCTTGGGAACAAGGAAGAACTTTTCGCGGAACTTTTTAAGATATCTCCATCGGAGAGCCTGGTTCCGGAAAGTTTTATGGGTCAAAAAGGTTTCAATGAGCTTCAGGACGTGGATCTCGGGTCGGTAACACCCAATGAGGACTGGGCATTTGATTATGAGATGTCGATGACCGAGATCAAAAGGCATTTTTCAGTGGATACCCTTGAGGGGTTCGGCTGTCAGGACCTGGAGCTTGCTGTGGGCGCGGCAGGGGCGCTTTTGAAATATCTTAAACACACCCAGAAAAAGGTCCTTTCCAACATAGATGTTATTTCCACGTACAGCACGGGACAGTACATGTCCATGGACCGGAACTCTCACAGGCATCTGGAACTTTTCCAGAATCAGGAAGACCTGTCCGTTAAGGGGACATTGTTCGAGGTGCTTGACTCTACCCGAACGCCGATGGGCAAGCGTAAGCTTAAAAGATGGATGCTGAACCCGCTCTTGGACCATAAAAGTATTAATCATAGACTGGATGCGGTGGAATATTTTTACGAAAACGCCGCGGTCCGGGAAGAACTGCGGGGCCTTCTAGGAGATATCTACGATGTGGAACGTCTTTCCAATAAAATAAGTATGGGGACGGCGAACGCGCGTGATATGGCCGCGCTGGGAGCTTCTCTAAAGAACATAAAAAAAATAAAAAAAGCCGTTAAAGGAAATGTTTCGAAGGTCGTACGGGATGTGTTGAAGGATATTGACGATCTTGCGGATGTCGACTCATGGATTGAAGAGTGCCTTGCTGAAGAGCCGCCCCTGGCCGTAAAAGAGGGAGGGCTGATAAAAAAGGGATATGACAAGGACGTCGATGAGCTAAGGCATATGGTTTCCCACGGCAAGGATTGGCTTGCCGACCTGCAGAAAAAGGAGATCGAAAGGACCGGCATAAATTCTCTTAAAATAGGCTATAACAGGGTATTCGGATATTTCATAGAAGTTCCGAGATCGAAGCTGGATTCGGTCCCCGACGATTATGTGCGCAAGCAGACACTTGTGAACGCGGAAAGGTTCATAACACAGGCTCTTAAGGAACAGGAATCAAAGATAATAGGTGCCGAAGAACGCGTGAAAAGTCTGGAATACGATATTTTCTGCCGCCTTAGGGATAAAGTCGGTGGAGAGATCGAAAGGCTTAAGCGGACAGCGGACATGATAGCGGAGCTTGACGTACTCTCCAATTTCGCGGAAGTTGCTGTAAGGGGCAGATATGTGCGGCCTTCAGTGAACGACGGCGACCGCCTTGATATCGTGCAGGGCAGGCATCCGGTGTTGGAGGGGATCCTCAAGGACAAAGAATTTGTGCCGAATGATGTCAACATGGGTGCCGACGACAACAGGATCTTTATAATTACGGGGTCGAACATGGCCGGTAAATCGACTTTCATAAGACAGGTGGCTCTTTTAACGGTAATGGCACAGATAGGGAGTTTCGTGCCTGCGGCGAAAGCTAATATCGGTGTTGTGGACAGGATATTCACGCGTGTGGGCGCCTCCGACAGGCTTTACCGTGGGATGAGCACGTTTATGGTGGAGATGCTGGAAACGGCTAATATCCTGAATAGTGCTACCAGTAAAAGTCTTATCATCCTCGATGAGATCGGGCGAGGAACGAGTACTTTTGACGGTGTTTCCATTGCCTGGGCGGTAGTCGAGCATATTCATCATCGTCTTTCCGGCGCTAAGACGATGTTTGCCACCCATTATCACGAACTTACAGAGCTTTGCCATATGATGAAAGGCGTTAAAAATTATCATCTCGCGGTGCAGGAGTGGAACGAAGAGATCATTTTTCTTTACAAAGTAGAAGAGGGAAGCTGCGATGAGAGTTTTGGCATACATGTAGCCAAGCTTGCCGGTATGCCGCGTGATGTCGTTGAAAGAGCGAGAGAAATACTCGACAACCTTCAGAAGGATTCCTTCTCGGGGAATGTCAGAACACGTTTCGCGGAAGAAAAGGATGCGGAAAATAAGCAGTTTGATTTTTTTGAAGGAGGCTACGCGGACCATCCGGTGGTAGAGATCCTTAAAAATATGGACACGAACAACCTTACGCCGATGGAAGCGCTTAAGAAGTTAGCGGAATTAAAGGATAAGTTGAACGGGGATTGACGCCCCGCTAAGAGGCCGAAGCCCTCTGGCTTTCGGCATTTCCTCGGGGGCCTTTGCCCCCTCGGTCACATGCGGGGATGACGATGGACGTTTTTATTTCTTTTGGGCAAAAAAAAGCCCATCTTTCGATGAGCTTTTTT